>DAOLIQ010000056.1:0-22795 GCA_035328465.1 Ignavibacteriaceae bacterium
GAAAACAAAGTAAAAATTAAAAATTATTTAAAAAATTTTAAACGCTCCTCTAGTTATAAAAATTTTAATAAGGAATCCTGAATTCAGCATTTTGTTCCTGCTAAAAAATTAATAGTGAATACTTTACTTTTAATGAACGTATTTACAAGTTTACATCGTCATTAATAAAATTCTTTCATAATTTATTGAAGGAAGTTGAGGTTTAAATGGATACAGTTAATCAAGCGGTGTTCCCTTTTGGATCACCTGTTAATAAATTATTTCAGGCAGATCGAACTCCTAAAAAAGTTTTTGTACTTGGCGTATATGCCGGGACTGTACATGCACGTTGGCTTGAAAAAAGCGGGAAGATATTAGTGCGCGCCCTTGCTGTAGCGAGTGAACCCGAACCTTACTGGCGCGGCGATCAAGAACAGGCGGAACAAATCGTTAGAAGTATAAATATTCCCGAAGAGTATGGTATACTTATTTCCGAAGGGAAGGAAATTAATGGATCGATCGGGCGGTCATTGGATAAATTATTTTTAGAACCACTTGGGTTAATTAGGAAAGATTCCTGGCTTTGCGACATGATTCCTTTTAGTTTGATGAATCGCGGACAGCGAAAGGCGATTAAAAGATATACGAGATTGACTGCTGGTAGCTCTTTCCCCCCATCATCTGTGCCGTCTACGGAATTAAAAAATCAACTTGTGGATAACCGGCGGCGAGAAGAAATATTGGCAGAGATAAATGAATCAAAAGCCGAAATTTTAATTTCTTTGGGCGACCTGCCTTTGAAAATGTTTTTAAGTCACTACGGTCTCGAAAAAGTTCGTTTGGCTGATTATTCAATTTATGGCAGGCTTCATCCTATAAAGCTTGGTGATAGGGAAATTCAACTACTTCCATTGATTCATCCTCGTGATACCTTGCGCGAATCTGGTTACGCAGAACGCTGGTTTGAATATCACAAAAGATGGCTCGAGAAAGATGCGAAGGATTTATTTAAGAATATTTAGATATTTTTCCTTCAATCTTTACAAGTAATTTTATGGTTGATTGATTATAGGATTATTAAACTATTTCAACTGCGCACAATAATTATTCCTTTAATTAATTGTATTATAATTAGAAAGAACTAAATACTTTTCTCTAATAGAGAATAGTAAAACTTATTTTTTTGATTGCCAGCAAATGATTTCAACTGGCATTTATATTGTGCATTAACTTGCGAACGATTGATCGTTCAAAACGCTTAAACTATTAATAATTATTTCAAAAGGAATGCTATGCGCTATACTGCTTCCAAATACAATAAACGAATTTTGTATTTCCTTCTTTTGATGATTCCGGTAATGATAATTCTTTTGCTATCTACCTGGCCTCAAAAGAAAATTATAAGGAATGCCTTCGAAGTAAGAAACAGTTTGACTTACAATATTGGAAGCGAGACTCCTTTCACAGGAATGATACTCGATACGATCACAACAAAAATCATTGAGTATTATCTTGTAGATGGAAAGAAGAATGGAAATTTTATTGTTTATAACTTCTCTGGAAATATTGAAGTATTCGGCAAAATGGTTAATAATAAAAATGAAGGCGAATGGAAATATTTTTTCCCCGATGGTAAATTAGAAAGTGTTGGAAATTTTGAAGACGATAAATTAACCGGCAAATGGTTATGGTATTATCCTGACGGCTCCTTAAAAAAAATCGGTTACTTTCATAAGGGACAAGAAAACGGCAAATGGGTAGAGTATAAAAAATCCGGCGATATTAAACAGGAAATTTATTTCTTAAATGGTAAAGTTGTTAACTCTGTTAAAAGAGAAGAATTAAAGTCCTCATAATTTCTATCAGAAAAAAGTATAGATTTTTCCGGTTTCATCAATTTTAATAATTTCTTCAGAATTCCTTATTTGGTAAATCACCTCAAATGATTTTTGTGTTATATTAAAGTCGAGACAATTAATAAAGTCTAATCCTAAAAACATTGTTTCATTTTTAATTTCATTCCTTTCAGCAAATCTATTATTTGCTGCAAAATATTTTTTTTGGAAATAATAAACCTGTCTTAAACCCCACTTTATTTTTTCGATATCAGGGAGTTGGAAATCTTCTGTTGCAAAAAAATCACTTTCATCACCGAACACAACATAACCCCACATTTCCGGATAATGCATATTAACTAAGCCTTGGGGTGACCAAACCCAATTATCTTCAGGCATATTCCCGCCGTTATCATCCACAATTTTTTGATATTTATTATTCACAACTTCTGTCTTCCATTCAACTCTCGAATAATTAATGCGCCAATAATCGCCTGGTGAAGGAGGGGTGTTCTTTCCGGCACATTCACTCAGCACCACCCAGGGAATAGCGAGTTCTATTGTCCATCCAGAATCAATATCAGTTGTGTTATTTAATGATCCGTATAAATGAACCGCACTTTTTAAACCAGATATGTCCCATGAATTTATAGCCGGACCTCCATCGCGATAAGGCTTTATTAGCAGAAGATCCCAAACAGTATTTAAAGCATTTAGTTCTAATTCGTAATACAGATGAGAATCGCCATCCGGATCTAAAAATACTTCAAAGTCATTATCCTGATAAATTACTGTATCACGCTGCTGAAGCGTAGCCCAAAGATTAGGTTCTTCAAGTTCGGCACCAATGTAAAAGTAATTTTCATCCCAAAGCATTTTTACTCTTGTTTGAAATCGAGGTTGGGGTTTGAGGTGCCCTTCGATATCTACGAATGAATCCGTCCATTTCATTTTTCCCCACTCAGCTTCGCTTAGTAGTCCATCAATTATAATTTCGGAATTTGACTTGACACAATAATAAGTTTTAGGATTAAATGGAATTTGAGGTAATAAAAATTTGTCCTGAGCAAATAAAGAAAAAAAACATGATAAAATTAATGCGAAAGTCTTTAACTGAAACTTGATCACTTTTATGCTCTAATCATTTATTGCAGAATTAATTAAATCGTGAACCGTCGTTTCCGCTGAGCAAACCGTTGTATCTGCAGCACCGTAATAAATTATAACCCTGCTTTTATCAGATGCATAACCTTTATCATCATATTCATCAACGATAATACCGGATGGAAATACAACGTTGGGAACTTGACCGGTAAGCTCAAACATTTCTCGCGGCTCAAGTATATTATTTCTTGAACGTGCAATGACTTTTGCGGGGTTCTGCAAATCTAATAACACCACCCCAGCTTGATAAATATTTATACTGCTAAAATGAGTTGCCACTCCATGATAGATATGAAGCCAGCCTTTGCGTGTTTTAATCGGCGGCGGGCCTGAACCAATTAGTTCATCCCAATAATGCGGTCTGCCTGAAAATACTTCCCCAACATTTTGCCAGCTTACAAGGTCACTGGATTCGGAAAGTATAATTGACTGTCCTGAAATTACACCCCCATTAAGCATCAGCTTATTGGGACGGTGCAAAAGATAGTATTTGTCATTTATTTTTTCAGGGAATAAAACTCCATTGCGTGATTCTTCATTTGAAATTAATGAATGGAAATAATATTTCTCGAATTCTAAAGTAGAAGCAAGGCCCAATTTGCATCCTGAATCGGTGTCAATTGCAAAAACGATATAATAAGTGTTCTCTATTTTAGTCAACCGCGGATCGTAAATATGATAAATAACATCGGGTAATGATTCAATACCTTCAAACAGAATCAATTTATTATCAATTGTAAAATTTATTCCATCTTTGCTTGTCGCTTTTAATAAAAATGTTTCCCGCCCCCTTGTTTGTACGCGAAGTAAAAGCAGGATTTCATTATTAAATATTACAGAAGCGGGATTAAATACGGAGCTGACATTGCTAAAAAATGGAATTATATCGTGAATATCCTCCCGCGAGATTAACGGATTTTTTGGATTTCGAATTAACATAAAATTCATTTGACTATAATTTCATCAGCAAAGACCCAGCATTTTCCCCCCGCACCTTTATGCCATTCGGGGCATACACCTAAATTTCTTGCAATCACCTTTACGAACCCTGCAGAAATATTTAAATCATCAAGTGTGAATTCCTGAATCAAGCTTCCTTCTTGTTTTGGTGAAATCTCACTCAAAACTTTTCCCGCGAATTCAAAATTTTTATTATCATTAGAAAAATAAACTTCGACATATTCAGGAAAGAATATCCATGAATTAATATCCTGCAAACAATTTATTGAAACGCTTTGTACATTTATTTTTTCTTTCAAATCAATGATAACATCAAGATCATTTTCTTCGTAACCTTGCCAATTCCCGCTGCCATAACTGTTCGAGCCGCGGATCTCGTCAATCAGGGCGTTATCCCCACCTGCTGTATAACGATTACTATATGGCTGGTTTATAGTGATACTCCATTTGTGATTAAGTTTGATAAACTCTGCAATCGCAGTCATACTTTTAATATTATTATTCGTGACAAATGCTTTCACATAACAGGATGCATTTATTTCAAACGGTTTATCGTAAAGAATAAAATTATTTTGAATTGAATCCATTGAAACTGAATAGTAAATTGTATCTGAGGGGTCGAATGAATGAATAGTTATAGTTTGCATGACACTAAAAGCCATAGACTCTGATTCGATAACAGGCATGGGAAGTATTTTATTTTCAAGTATTTCTGAAACCGGTGAAGAGTCATTTCCATTAAATATCATTTTATTTTGGGATGAACTCATTTGTATTTGCAACTTACTGCCTTGAATAATATCAGAATGTTTTACGAATGATTTATTATATTCCACTCCGTTCATCTCTATAGAGTTAATATATTTATCACTTGAAGAATTATTCTCAGCAATTAATTCAAAATGTTTTCCATTCTCAAGATGAATTGAAACCTTATCGAATAAAGGGCTTCCTAGCAAGTATAAATCAGAACCGGGAGTAACAGAATAAAACCCCATCGCACTCATTACGTACCAGGCAGACATTTGACCACAATCCTCATTACCGCTTAATCCTTCGGGGGTATCATCATACAAATTAAATATTTCACGAACTTTTTCGGCGGTTTTCCACTGAGCACCGGCAAACGAATACAAATATGCCATGTGATGACTCGGTTCATTACCATGTGCATATTGCCCTATTAATCCCGTAATATCAGCCTGCTGCCTTCCAGTTAAACTGCCCGAAGCCGAAAATAATTCATCAAGTTTATTAATAAACACTTTCTGCCCCCCATAAAGTTTCATAAATCCATTTACATCTTGCGGAACAAAAAATGTGTATTGAAAAGCATTAGCTTCAGTGTAATCCCCGCTGACTGAATAAGGATCAAATGTTTTTGCCCAATCACCATTTCGTTTGGGACGCATAAAACCGGTTGATGGATCAAATATATTTTTATAAAATTGTGCACGAGTATTAAACTTTAAAAAATCTTCTTTCTTTCCAAGCAGATTTGCCATAGTTGAAATACACCAATCGTCATACGAATATTCCAGGGTTTTTGAGACAGATTCATAATCTTTATTTGCAGGGATGTAACCATATTGCTTATAATATTGCAATCCGAAATGATCGAGCATGGCGCTTTGTTTCATTGCGGAGAATAATTTTTGGGCATCGTAACCGCGAATATTTTTTACATATGCATCAACAATAACTGGAATGGAATGGTAGCCGATCATGGTATATGTTTCGTTGCCCGCAAGTTCCCAAACAGGTAATATTCCACCCTCTTCATACTTGTGCAGGAATGTATTGATGAAATCATTCGTACGCGCTTGTTCAATTATTGTAAATAGAGGATGTTCTGCTCGGAATGTATCCCACAAAGAAAAGACAGTATAGTTTTCAAAGTCATCTGCAGTGTGGATTGCGTTATCAGCTCCTCTGTACTTACGATCAACATCCATAAATAAATTTGGGGCGATGCAGGAGTGATATAAAGCTGTGTAAAAAATTCGTTTGTGTTTTAGCGACCTACTTTCAACTTCAATTTTAGAAAGCTGATTATTCCAAATTTCAGAGGCTTTCAATTTTATTTTATCAAAGTCCCAATCCGGAATCTCAACCCGAAGATTATTTTTGGCTCCTTCAATACTCACTGAAGAGATACCCACTTTGATTAGTAATTCCTCATTTTTCTTAAAAGAGAAATTCAATGCTGCTACAACCTCTGAATTACGCAATGATTTTAAAATTGAATCTGATTTATTTTCAGAAAATATTTTATATGAAGAAATCGGTTTGGAAAATTCAGCATAGAAATAAACTATTTGATCTTTTGCCCACCCCACCGATCGTCTGTAGCCGGAGACAATGGTTTCACTTTCAATATTTATTTCAGCGTCTGTACATTTATCCTGAATTCCATGCCTGAGATCAATAATCAAATGACCATCACCTGGGAAGTTATAACGATGAAATCCCGCTCTTGAAGTGGCAGTAAGTTCTACAAAAATATCATAGTCATCCAGCATCACAGAATAGTAACCGGGTCCGGCGGTTTCACTTTTATGAGAAAATCTCGATCTGTAACCTTCGTCGGGATTGGATTTGCTTCCTGGTTCAATTTTTATCTCACCAGTGGCTGGCATGAATAATACATCTCCGTAATCACCAATTCCTGTCCCGCTTAGGTGGGTGTGGCTAAATCCCATTATACTACTGTCAGAATAATGATATCCGGAACACCAATCCCAGCCTTCAATATCAGTATCAGGGCTTAATTGCACCATCCCAAAAGGTAGGGTCGCACCAGGGAAAGTGTGTCCGTTTTTACCTGTACCGATAAATGGATCAACAAACTGTATGTAATTAGTTTGAGCATATGTGAAAATTATACTAGATAATAGTAGTTCAAAAGAAAGTAAAAAGAAAGTTTTCATAATTCATCTCTTTTAATTTTTGTCAACAAAACCTGTATCATTTTCATCCTTAACCTGACTATTTAGAAGGGCAAACATAATTTTTAAATCTTTCACCCCGCCGATTGCAAACCAGATAACCACAACTATTGAAAGAGCAAGGTTAGTCAAGATAAAAATCTTCCAGAACAACATCCAACTTTCATCTGAAATCTCCGAGGTTAAATTGAAAACTGTTCCAACCACAAAAACACAAACCCAAAGTAAAGTCCAGGAGTAAGTTAAAATATAGATTACTCTATCGCCGCGGGTAAATTCTTTTCCCATCCCTAATATTTTCCATCCTTTTTGAGCAAGTGAATTAGCAACTGCAGCATCAGCGTTATAATTTCCCCGATTCAGCATTTTGTTCATATCAAACTCTGTCTTCTTGCCTGTTATAGAAACAAGAACATAAACTAATGCTGCGGCAGCCATTGCAATTCCCCAAAACTGCTGTCCATTAATGAAAAAGCCTGGGGCAATTTGATGGATGATAATTCCCCCTACTGCAATTGTAGAGCCTGTGATCATCGCACTCCATGCTGCGGCAGTTGTTCCTCGCTTCCAGTAAAGTCCTCCAATAATTACGGCACCCGATCCCCCGGCGAATATCGCACCAGTAATTGCAAAGAAAAGAAAGATGTATTCGCTTTGTTGAAAGATTAAACTAAAAATAAAAATAAATATTGCCACCCCCAATATTGAAAACCGGAGCAGCCGTAAATGTTGTTTGGGTGAAAATGGTTTTTTTCTGAAAGGCATAATCACGTCCTGAATAAAAATACTTCCCCAAGAGTGAAGGTAAGTATCGTGATTACCAATAAAAGCAGCAAGCATTACAGCTGCAAAAGCACCCATTAAACCAACGGGAAGAATTTTAACGAGCACCAATGGAACTATTAATTGACTTCTGATAGCTTCTGAATTTACTCCCGACAAAGTATTATTTACAGAGGCTGCCTGAACGAAATATTCAGGGTGATGCATAACTGTGTAAGCGATAACCGGAACGAAAACAAGAAATAATGAGTATTGAGGAATGTTCCGCCAATTGCTTAGCACATCCCCCATCTTTGCTTCGTGAGCACTCTTCGCTGAAGTATTGTAGCCTTGTGTTCCCTGCCATGAAAGTTTTCCATAAATAACTCCCGCAACACCAATTAAAAAATACCAGAAATTAAAATCCTTAACCTGAGCTGTGTGAAAAGGATTGATAAGCGATGCTTCTTTGTGTCCCGAAGTTAAAGTCTCTGATATTATCTTCCAATCGAAAGTAAATAAAAAGTAAATCACAATAATGACAAAGACGGCATTAACAAAAATACCCTGAAGAAAATCTGCGACAATAATAGCAATCTGCCCCCCCGCATAAACGAAGAAAAGAGATATACCTAAAAGAAAGAACATAACAGAAGCATAGGTTGATATTTCAATACCAAATAGTTGATATGTAAACGGTAAACCGCAGAAATAAATAAAAAATCGTGCACCAACAGCAGGGAAAATCCCGAAATTAATTATACCGGAAAAATAAGCGAGCAGTCCGGCAAAGATTCTGAAATTACGGCTGTACCTGATCTCGAAAAATTGAGCCATTGTCAAAGCTCTTGTCTGTCGGAAGCGGTAAACCACCCACCCGGAAACAGTAATTGCTACAAGAACAACGCTCATTGCAAATTCCCACCACCTCATTACAAACCCGGCGATGTAATTCATTTCGAAGTAACCAACAATCGTAATTGCACCGAGCATCGCCATACCCTGTGACATTCCGATTAGGTATCTTCCGGCAGTCCTGCCAGCAGCAAGAAAATCCGCAACATTTTTGAGGTAGTGCCGTGTAGCAAATACACTAAATATTACCCCGCTCGTAAATAAAACTACAATCAGCCAATCTATAAATGCAAGATTCATATTAAAAATTTCTATTCATAAAAATTCTGGCTGATGTTCAGCTTTAAGTAAATCGTTAACTTCTTTAACAGGGTTAAAAGTAATTTTAGGAACTTCTACAAAGATTGTATTCCAATAATGCATGCTGCCATTCCATAAGCCTGGCAGTTCTAATGATTTTAATTCTCTGCCGTCTTTCGATTTCAACGCAATCAAACCCGTGGAAGGATTTAAATATTTGTTTAGATCAAATTTATTCCCCTGATGATCTTTAATCGAGCATACAATATCAACCGGATTGAAATGTGTTGAAGAATTGAATACCATTCTCTGTCTTTCGCTATTTAAATCAATTTGTGCTGATTCAATAATTTGAAGTGATTGAGTCCCGTCATCTTCGTCAATCCAGAAAGGACCGCCGCCGGGATGTCCTTCATTCACTACCATACCGCAAACACGGAGGGGGCGGTTTAATTTATTGAATAAATATTTTACTTTTGAATTAATATCAAGATGATTGTATTCCGGCGGGAAAGTGATGGATAAAGTTTCTGCCGAAAAATTTTCTATTGTATGTAACTCATTACCGATAACATTGTCAGAGATAATTTTATTGATATAATTGTAAATTTTATTCTGAACTTCAATCAGTATTCCTCCAAGCAGCTTTTTGTATTTTATCGTTTGTGGATGAAGATATTCCGGCGAAATATTATCAATGTTTTTTATAAATATAATATCTTCATCAATCTCGTTTAAATTTTGAAGCAGCGCACCGTGCCCGGCAGGTCTAAAAAGTAATTTACCATTTAAATCACGAAACGGATTGTTATTTAAGTCAACCGCAAGTGTGTCTGTAGATTTATTCTGGAATGAAGTGCTGATTGAAAAATCAAGCCCGTTTTTTTTATAAATGATTTTAATTTGTTTTAATAAATCAGTCAAACGCTGCTTCGAATCTTCTGGAATAGTAAAGTGGATTTTAATTTCTCCCGAATGATTCTGAGCGTAACCCACAGCCTCAACGAGGTGCTCTTCAAATGCAGTTCTACTTACATTTGGGTAGCGGTGAAATTTTATCTCACCTTTTGGAAGACTGGCATAGTTTAAACCACCGGATGAAATAACAAGTTCAATCAATTCTCGAATTTTACTTTCAGATATGAGCGATGAGACTGATTCATTATTTTTTTTAGCTAATGAATTCAGTTCGTCATAGAATGCAAATTTCTTAATGTTCAAAATGAATTCGAGTATGCAGGCGTAGTTTTTATTCTGCGAAGCTTTTTCTCTAAGGTCGTTTATGGAAAAGCTTTTATTGTCATTAAAGAAATTCTGAAGTTTTTTGAACATTCGTGAGGCTGCACCGCTTGCAGGGGTAAATTTAATTACCGACTTATATTTTATTTGTTCATCGAAGATACGGCAATAGTCTAAAACTTGTTCTTCGTTAAATGTTTTGATACCATCATTTATTTTTGCAGCTCTGTTTAATGTAATTGGACGCAGTCCTGATTCAAATATTTTTATTTGGTCAACTAAACGCTCCAATGCATGTCCTTCTTCTTTAAGCTGCTGATAATCATTAGCGGTAAGAAGTGATTTCAACTTGTGAATATCCTGGCTCATAAAAATGAATTAAAAGAATGCAAAAAAAGTTTTTTTAAATATAAGCTTATCAGTTTAGATTCTTTCAGATATTTATATATAGTGATTTTATTTCACCCTCCCTTGTGCAGCAACTGCCGCCGCTGCTTTTTGTATTTCTTCCTGATTGCCAAGATAATAATGCTTGATCGGGTTTAATTTTTCATCCAACTCATAAACCAAAGGAATTCCGGTTGGTATATTCAACTCGATAATGTCTTTTTCACCAACATTATCAAGATATTTTACGAGTGCTCTTAAACTGTTTCCGTGAGCAGTAATTAAGACTTTCTTGCCTGACCTGACCATTGGGGCGATTGTTTCTTCCCAGTAAGGAACAAAACGAGCGACGGTATCTTTCAGGCATTCAGTTACCGGCAGTTCTTCATCTTTTAATTCAGCATAACGCGGATCTTTACCGGGGTAGCGGTCATCAGTTATTTCCAGTGCAGGTGGGGGTGTGTCGTAACTTCTTCTCCAAATCTTAACCTGTTCTTCACCAAATTTTTCTGCAGTTTCGGCTTTGTTTAATCCTTGTAATGCGCCGTAATGTCTTTCATTCAAACGCCAATTGCGGATAACGGGGATCCACATTAAATCCAGTTCATCAAGTGTAATCCATAGTGTTCGTATTGCCCGCTTTAGAACAGAAGTGTAAGCGATATCAAATTTATATCCTTCACTATTTAAAACCTCTCCGGCTTTTTTAGCTTCAGCCAATCCTTTTTCAGAAAGATCAACATCAGTCCAGCCGGTAAAACGGTTTTCTTTATTCCAGGTGCTTTCTCCGTGCCTTAACAAAACTACTTTATACATTTTTTCTCCAATGCTTTGATAGTGTGATTAAAATCTTTAATTCAAAAATAAAGAATGAATAAGAGATGTGAAACGTCAAAAGGCGATGAACGTTCGCAGCAATTTGTTTCAAAACAATTTAACAGTTAAAAAATTAAAGAATTAATAAATGCCGCATCATTAAATTAAAAATTAAATTACACCAATACTTTTCATTACTAAAATTCCAAAAGCAATAGTAACTACGGAAGCAAGAGTTGTAATTAAAATAATATTACCGGCAAGTTTTCCATTAGCGCCCATTGCTTCAGCCATAATAAAACTAACAATAGCAGTCGGACAGGCAAACAAGATAAACATTATTCCGAGATCAACTGCTCTGTAACCAAAGAAATATGCAAGCGGCGTAAGCACTAATGGTGCAAAAACAATTTTGATAGCCGAAGAAGATATTGCAATTGATGAAGCACGCTTAATCTCGTCAATGTTCAGCGATCCGCCAATGCCAATCAGTGCAAGAGGCAGCGCAACATCAGAAAGATAATTGATTGATTTTGAAATCACCGGATGAAGATCTACTTTATAAATTGAGAAGGGGAGGGCTACAATTACAGCAAGTATTAAAGGATTAAAAAGAATTTCATTAAATGTTCCTTTTATATTTAGCTTTTTGATTTTTCTCATTGGAACAGTTAACGCTACTACTGCCAGCACATTATACAATGGTAAAACGAACGCAAGCAGAATTGTCGCCTTCCCCAGCCCACTTTTACCAAATAGACTTGAGATAAGAGCAAGTCCAACAATTGCATAATTCCCTCTGAATGCACCCTGAATAAAAGCACTTCGGTCACGCGGATCTTTTATATAAGGTATTGAAACTACCCAGCTTAAAACAAACATTAATAATGTCCCGGTGTAAATAAATCCTATCTGTCCAAGTTCAACTGCCTTGCTTAAATCCAATTCGCTGATTTCGATAAATATAAATGCTGGCAGTGATACGGAAAAAACAAACTTGCTTATTACCTGCACAAAATTTTCGTTTATGATGTTCATCCATTTTAATAGATACCCCAATGCAACCATAAGGAATACGGGTGCAACGGTGTTAGTGGTGAAGATTATGTTTTCTATCATTTAGTCCTCACCCTTACCCTCTCCCAAAGGGAGAGGGAATTATTTGAGCCTTTTATAAATTTCACACTTGGTGCAGACGGTGTGATTGACTTTTCCATCATAATTAATATTGTTGAATAAACTTCTTGAGTACTGATATTTTTCATTGTGCCAGATTTCTTCAAATGATTCTTTGGTTAAATCCCCCCAAACGTTTTCTTTGCTCGTTACCCAGCAGCAGGGGGTAACTTTGCCATCCGGGTTAATTACAGTTGATTTGAAAAGCTGATTGCAGGCTTCATCGTTTAACGGGAGTTTATTTCCGTTTTTATAATAATCTAAAATAAAATTTTGATTTTGCGGCAGCCACTCCTTCATTCGCTCTTCAAGAGTTCCTGGGAAAGCAAGATCGGGAATGTCATCTGCCAACCCCATTTTATCAAAGAGAAGTTCAACTCCAATTTGCTTTGCCAGCTTTTTTGCGTAATTAATTTCATGTTCGTTGTAACGGTTCACTAGAAATTTCCAAACGATTTTCGGATCGCGCAATTTCAATTTCTTCTTTGCTGCTGTAACCAGCTCCATATTTCGTTTTACCCAATCGAAATTTCCTTTCACCCGGTACTTTTCATAAGTCTCCTGCGAAGCGCCGTCTGCAGAGATTACAAGCTGATGCAGACCCGACTCAACAAGCTTTTCAAAAAAATCTTCTTTTTGTTTGAAGCTGAAATTTGTATGAGTGATCGTATAAATATTTCGTTTAACAGATTCGCGGATGATGTTAAATATTTCGTGATGCAAAAGCGGCTCGCCCCAGTTAAAAAGTATCACCACTCTTAGAGAAGGAATTTTATCAAGCACCATTTTAAAAGTATCGAAAGACATTTTTCCTTTTTCATAATTCTGATTCTTTGATGCACACAACGGGCAATCAAGATTGCAGATATTTATCGGATCAATTATAGCAGCTTTGGGAAGTCTGGGTGTAAGTGTGTTAGCATTAAATGAATGCTCCAACCAATGTGAAATTTTATGCTGAATACCGATTGGTATTCTCTGCCAGAAAGAGAGATATGTGTTGAATAGGATTGAGTTCATCTGTCTATTATTATTAAATAAAAACTTGGGTAAATATAATGAAAGGTTTTTTGTGAAGCACCAACGGAACAGACGAAGGTCCGTTCCATACAAAAGATGAAATGTAGGGATCGGTCCCCTGACCGATCCGGCAAGAGGTGATACTAAGCCGAAACGGTTTTCTTGACTGTTAAAAATCTCGACCTCCAACGGAACGGACGGGAGTCCGTTCCCTAATTAAAATTTTGTTCGTTGAAATTAAATCTTTTTCTGAAAATCATCATTGTTATACTGCCGACAAGTACGGCAAACCATAATGTCGCAAGTCGGATAAAAATTGCTGCGGCAACAGCAGTGCTTTGCTTGTAACCAAGATCCGAGATAAGAAAAATTAAAGAGCCGTCTGTTACCCCCAACCCTGCCGGTAACGCCGTCAGCGAGCCAAACAAAATTGAAAAGGCATAGGCAAATATTGTCCAGATAAATTCAACATTTATTCCCAAAGCATAAAAAACAAAATAGACACTTAGGCATTCAAGCATCCATGAAAGAAAACTCATCAGTAACGTAACCGCAAATGATTTTACACCCAGTATTTGGTGAAAGCTTGTGTAAGCTGTATTTATTTGTTCAAGATATTTATGAAGAAATTTTATTCGTGAAAGGAGGGTTAAAATTTTAGGTGTAATTGTTTTATTAGTCAGAATAAAAACAAAGGCAGTAAATAACACCGCTGCAAAAATGATGATCACAAAATTTTGATCTAATAGAATTGCACCTGCTAAAGAAAGAATTGTAAGCATAATAAAATCGTTGAGGCGCTCTGTAAAAATTATGGGCGCAGTTTTACTCATCGGCTCGTTAGTTAGTTTTTTAACGAGATAACTTTTGTACAGTTCACCCATTGCGCCGGGAGTTGCAAGCATAATTAAGTTAGAAAAGAAAATACCCACCGAATCTTTGATTTTTATTTCGACATTTAAATAGCGCAGAAGATACTCCCACCTTAAAAATCTTAAGTTAAAATTTAAAAGAGCGAGAAGAAGAATTAAAGGAAGTAAATCAAAATTAAACTCGCCGAAAAATGCAAAGACCAAATCGGAATCAAAATAAAAGGAGAGGGCAAGATAAAAGATTGCCGCCGCTGCAAGCAGAATAGAAAGGTTTCGTTTAATATTTTTTACCAAGACATTAAACAATTAGTGAACATTAGTGTAATTCGTGGCTTGCAATCGCTTCTTTAAACTTAGAAGGAACACCGGTCACTTTATTTTGCTGATAATCATAAAACGCTATACCGGTTTTAACCGCCGCAATTATCTTTCCTGATTTTTTATTTGTCATTCTATAAACAAAGTCACATCCAATACGGGAAAGTTCGGTGACTGCAAGTTCAATTATCAGAACATCGCCATAAAATCCTTGCGAAATATAATTGACTAACGCATCAGTCATAATAATACCAGCACCGGCAACATCCATTTCCGAAAATCCAAATTGATTGAGAAATCGAATGCGAGCTTCCTGTACAATTGAAAGCACTGAATCATTGCCAAGATGTCCGCCGTAATTAATATCCGAAATACGGATTGGAATTTCAGTTGTAAAAAGAAATTTATCGGGCAGTTCTATTTTTATTCTCGGCATTGACTATTGCTAACTATGATGAAGCTATTTCAGCAATAACATTTTACGAGTTTGAATAAAGTTGCCTGCTTGAAGAGTATAGAAGTAAATGCCGCTTGAAAGGGAATTGTTTACTTTCGTTCCCTGAGTGTTAAATTCAATTTCGTATTTACCCGCAGGTTTTTCCTCTTGAACGAGTGTTTCAATTTCATTACCGAGAATGTCGTAAACTTTTAAGGAAACAAATTGCCTGCTACCTAAAGTAAAGCGAATACTGGTCGAAGGGTTAAATGGATTCGGATAATTTTGCCCAAGTGAAAACTCCAATGGAGATCCCACCTCAACTTCAATTATGTCGGAGTATTCAAAAGTTCCATCAAAATCTATCATCTTTAACCTGTAAAAGATTTTATCAAATAACTCAACATTATTATCTAAATATTCATATTCTGAATTTATAGTAGAATTACCTTGACCTTCAATAAAGCCAATTGTTTTCCAGTTATTAGATAAAACACGAGTTTGTTTTTGAATTTCAAATCCGCTGTTATTTGTTTCAGTTGCAGTTGCCCATGTAATTAATATTTTCTGGTCTTCGGTAAATGTTGCAGAAAAGTTGATTAATTCAACAGGGATAATGCCTCCGTTTATTGTTTTATAGATTGAGCCATCGCTGCAAACAAAATATCCTACCTGCTGTTCAATGAATTGAATATCGGTTATGCTGATATTGTTTCCGAAATAAAATAAGGATAATGAATCGTTCTCGACTAATCCAAGAATTCCATAACTGCCAACAAACCACAATTTGTCCTCAGAAATAATATGGAGATTAATCAAAGCCGGATTGTTCGGAATAATAAATTTAGTATACCATGAATGAGTACCAAGAGTAGTTTTATAAATATATCCCCAAATGCTTAATCCCCACCCAATATTATCATTAAAAAATTCGATTTCATTCAAATCGGCAAATTGATTTGTATAAACTATCACCCAACTTTCTCCACTATCAGTAGTTTCATAAAAATAAGAACTAAAAGGATATTCCAATACGTTTAAAGCCACTAACCCATGACTTTCATTAAAGAAAAAAACAGTTGAAAGGTAATTTAAACTCCCCGAAAAAGAATGAATTGTAGTCCAGGTATTTCCTTCATCTGTTGTCTTTAAAATACTACCATTCCATGTTGTAGCAAATCCAATTAAACCGTTAATAAAAGTAGCATCCGAAATAGGCCCTTGATTCGTATCTAAATGCTTTTGAATCCATGAACTCCCTCCATTTGTTGTTTTAAGAATTAAAGCATCTTCTCCAAATACAAAACCAACATTTTCACTATTAAAAATTATATTTGTCAGGTCGCGTTGAGTTCCTGTAGTCTGTTGGTTCCATGAATCTCCTCCATCAGTAGTTTTAAATAATTTACCCGATTCCCCAGTAACCCAGCCCAAATTTTCTTTAATAAAAAAAAGTCCGTGTAAGGCAACATCAGCGTTGAATGGTAGTTTATACCAGCCGTGGGATTGATCCGCTATTGTAAATGTACTATCAGAAATATCAAAATTATTAACATCATCAATATCTGAAATCTTAACTAAAGCTTCAGAGGTTGGTGTGGAGTTCACCTCCCATGCATAAGAAGAATTAACACTTGGAAGCGAATCAACAATTGGTAACCAAGAATTCCCTGAATCGGTGCTATATTGAATTCGAATTTTATCGGTACGCAATGATCCCCAAGAAATTAATTCTAAACTACCTGACTGCCAATATTCTCCACCGTTTGGAGTGAGCAGAACAAGTTCTTTTTGAACAGATGAGTGATACTTCAATATTGTCCCAGCTACTCCAACGGCCCAGCCACTGGAATCATTGACAAAATAAACACTATATAAATTTCGAGAGGTATAGCTTAATTCTCTTTCCCAACTCAATCCTCCGCTAAAGGTATGGTAAATCTTGCCACCATATCCGACTGCCCACCCAGTACTTTGGTTAATAAAGCTCATTGAGTACAATTCTAAGGGGGTGAGATCAGCAACAAATTCCCAGGTTAACCCTGCATTTGAACTTTTATATATTTCGGATTCCTCACCGCAAGTAAATAAAGTTAAAGAATCAGCTTTAGAAATTGAATAAAGGTTATAATTGCTAGGATTTGAAATGTAAACCCATTCTTCTCCACCATTCGTGGTTCTAAAAATGTCCCCAACTTCTCCAACAATAACAGCAGTAGTATCATTAATGATCTCGATTGAAGTAAAATAATCAGTTTGGAAATCCGAGTATTGCTGCTGCCAGGTTGATCCCATATTACTGGTTTTCAAAATCAGTCCATCATTCCCAACTATCCACCCGATACCATTGGAATTAATTTTAATTTCGTTAAGGTAAGTATTAACTCCCAGGTTTTTTTCTTGCCAGATTTCTCCACCATCAGTTGTAAGAATTAATTTACCATTTGCTCCTACTGCAAAGCCAGTCAGGGAATCAATAAACCATATTGAATACAATGCAGACGTCAATCCCGAATTCATGATCATCCAATTGAATCCTCCATCTAGAGTTTTTAATATAGTACCGCCCGCACCAACAATCCAACCAATGTTTTCATTAAAAAAATGAGCGGAATATAAATCACTCGTAGTGTTTGAGATTTGTGGTATCCACAGAGAGTCTGAATTAATAGACGGAGAACCACTCTCATAATTCTCACTAAAAGTAGTTTTAGTTGAAATGGATAATAATATAAGAAGTAGAAATATTGTCTTTCGAATTGATACCTTACAAATTAATGTCATAGTACTCATTCTAACACTCCATCAAAATTTATATATGTAACAATAATTTATTTCAATGATAATTCAAACTGCTTCCACCGATAAATTCTCTTATCACAGAATCAGCAGGGATAGATGATTCGTCTTCAGTTTTTTCAATTGAAGTGAGAATATTTTTAACTCTTAATGCGCGTTGATAAGCATCATCTTTCAGAGGGTTATCTTTTAAATTTTCTTCCCACTGAATAAATTTATCAGCCAGCTTATGGCTATAAACGGGAAGCTCGTAAGGCATGGCGCTGTTGATAATAAAATCCGCAGTGTTGTTGTATGGAATAATATTCCGCAGTTCACTTGCACGGACATAGTGCCAGTGTTCAAGAGTCTGTTGAGGATTGTAAGCGCGGAAAGCCCAGTCTCGAAGCATTCTTCTCATCAGGCGAATGTCTGTCCATCGAATAAATTTTCCGTTAGCGTCTTTCATCTGCATCAAAGGTTCGAGATATAATTTAAATTTTTGTTGGTCATTTATGCCGTTTGTCATAGGTGGGTAGAGTCCGTGCAGGCTATCGATTAAAAGTATTTCGTTTTCTTTTAATTGCATTGGCGTACGATTTAAATATCTTGTCCCGGTTTTAAAATCATAAAACGGAATTACTACCTGCTCACCTCTGCAAAGTTTTTGCAGATGATCATTTATCATTTCAAGATCAAGCGCCTGAGGAGTTTCAAAATCATAATCGCCAAATTCATCTTTCGGGTGCATCTCAAGATCAAAGAAATAATTATCAACAACTAAAGGGAGGAAATGCAATCCTCGTTTTTCTAATCTTTGTTCAAGCTTTAAGGTGGTGGTGGTTTTTCCGGAAGAAGAAGGACCGGTGATCAAAACCATTTTCAGGTCTTTGCTTCTTTCGGCGATCATCTCCGCAGCGGTGTTAATATCCTCTTCGTAGGCAGTTTCGCTTTCGTGAACAATTTGTGAAAATTCTCCAAGCCGAATCCTTTCATTTAATTGTTTGATAGTAAAAAGATTTTTAGTTACACTCCAATCAAGAATTCGGTGAAGTTTTGCCCACGGAATATTTTCAGAAGGGTGGGAGGCTTTTCTCGCACTTGATTCACGTCTTTTATTTGCCTCCTCCCTGTAAAGAATGAACGCTTTAGCAACTTTGGCATGTCCATTTTCTATCAATACCTTTTCAACTGCATCTTGAATTTCTTCAATGGCGGGAGTAATGGAATTGGAACTATCTTTTGTTAGAAGTTTAATTACTTGGTCTGCAAGCTCCTCGGCTTTTTCTTTATCCCGCCCGCCGACTGCAACCGCTGCACGGTAAATGGCGTTGCTGATTCTGCCTTTGTTGAAAGGAACTAAAACTCCGCTTCGTTTTCGTACTTGTTTTATTTCTGCCATAAATATTTTCTCTTAAATATTGATTAAAGTATTATGCTAATTGATAAGCATCAAGTGAATTTACCAATCCTTTAATATTAATATTTTTATGAATAGTCGGGTTGATATTTGACAGATTAATTCTGTCGTAAACTTCTTTCGAAATCAATATTACAGAATCAAGCTCTTTATTTATTTGTTCAAGACGCGCCGCAATAATTACAGGCTGACCTGTAACCGAGTATTGTTTCCTTTCATTTGTTCCGACATTTCCTGTAACAACCTCGCCTGCATTTATTCCAATTCGAATTATGGTTTCAGGTAATGATCCGTCTTCATTTCTTTTTTTCAATTCAGTATAAATTTCTAAAGCAGAATTAACAGCAAGCTGGCAATCATTTTCATGTTCAATCGGAGCGCCGAAAATAGCCATCAGACCATCGCCCATTATTTGGGTTACAATTCCTTTATTTTTATTTATGATTTCTATGATGAATGAAAATACCTCATTCTGATATGCTATTATTTCTTCAGGCGATTTGTTTTGAGCAAATATTGAAAAATTTCTAATATCCAAAAACATAATTGCGGCAAATTTTAAGCGGCTTTGGATCAAGGATTTTTTATCTAATATTTCATCAACTATTTCTTTAGAAATTTGCTGACCAAATAGTTTTTGAATTTCGTTTCGTTCTGCTTGCACTTTGTAATGTTTCATCAATCCTTTTTTTATTTGATTAGTAATCAATCCAGCCGTATGACCCGAAATAAAAAACAAAGCTGCTGTTCCTACATAAGCCGGGAAAAAAGCACTGGCTTTTATTGCTTCGTCCGGGAAGGGTTTGTTACTCAGGTAATATGCTATCACGGTGTATTGTATTGCCGCCATCAAACCAGAGAACAGACAAAGATTAAAATCTAATTCGAGGGATGAGAGCATAATTATTATAAAATACAATAGTGCAATTGGAGTAAACAGCGGATAAACAGAAGGCAGGTTGAATGAGTAAATAATCAATACAATACTTGGAATACTTATTTCTATAAAAGCATTGATATATCGGATTGAAATGAACGCTTTTACACCAAAGCGCGTCCATCTTTTTGCGGCACGGCTAACGAATATTGCCCTAATAAAAATTACTGCAAGAATGATTAATGTTAGTTCGATTATTATCGGAAATTGAGAAATGTCTTTGAACTGCGCATTGAAGATTAGAGAAATTAATAACACAACGATAATTAAATATCCAATTATTCCCGCAAGTACTTTAGAACGAAAACTTTCGTTAGAAATTATCTCTTCTGAAAATATTTCCTCAAATAGTTTTGTGCTGTTATTTGCCATTTATATTAATTCATTTCTAATAAAAATTATTTTTGAGTCATCTTAATTTACTAAACGGTTTTTTTATACTTAAAGATAGCTAATCCATTAAACACAATTGCAAATCCAATTACAATAAGAAAATGAAAGCGCAAATCCCAAAAACTGCTGCCTTTTAATACAATCATTCTCATTGCTTCTATCAAATAGCGAACAGGATTAATATAAGTTAGATATTGCGCCCAGTCCGGCATATTTTCAATTGGTGCAAATAATCCCCCGAGCAAAATAAATATCAGCATAAAAAAGTATGATATAAACATTGCTTGCTGCTGAGTATCAGCGTAGACTGAAGTTAGCAAACCAAACCCGAGCAAAGCAATTAAATAAATTCCTGCAAAAAGATATCCAACCCAGAAACTTCCTGCAGGATAAATTCCATAAACAATAAAGCTGATTAAAAATCCTATTGTCAGAACAACTAAACCAAGTACCCAAAAGGGAATTAACTTGCTTAAAATGAATTGATATTTTTTTATTGGCGATACATTAAGCTGTTCTATTGTTCCAATCTCTTTTTCTTTTACAATATTTAAAGACGACATTAGAAATCCAACTAAAGTAACAAGAAGTGCAAGTACACCAGGAACAATAAACTTTTTATAATTCATTTGCGGATTAAACCAATTGGAGCTTGTAATATCAATTACTGGAATTACATTTAATCGCGGCTGCTGAATCCAGTGAATGCGCACATCATTATTAAAATCTTTTAAGATTGAATTAGCATAAGCAACAGCAAGTCCTGCTGTTTGTCCGCTTATTGCATTTGCGGAAAATAAAACTTTTGTCTCATCTTCTCTAATTAGATCACGTTCAAATCCTTCTGGAATTTCAACTATCAAATCAGCCTTATCTTTTTCAACCTCGTCTAATGCATCGTTATATGTTTTAGAATAATCGACAAGTTGGAAATATCCTGAAGCCGTAAAATTATTAATAAGTTTTCTTGAATATTCAGAATGGTCATGATCAACAACGCTTAAGGTAATATTTTTTATTTCATACGTTGCAGCGTATGGAAGCAGAATAAGTTGGATAACCGGTAAAGCAAAAATCATTCTTAGAATAAGCTTATCACGAAAGATTTGTAAAAATTCTTTTCTTAATAAAAATTTTAGCGTTCTCATTATAACCTGATCTTAAATCTTTTTATGCTGATTATTAAAAATGTTCCGGTCATTGCTAATAGAATTAATAATTCTTTCCAGATCAGTTCAATTCCAATTCCCTTTATCATTATATTTTTTACAATTATGATGTACCATTTTGCAGGGACTAAGTTGGAAAGCACTTGCAGAACTGTTGGCATGTTTGCAATCGGAAAAGCATAGCCGCTTAACATTACGACGGGAAGCATTAAACCAAGCAGAGAAATAAGCATTGCGGCTTGCTGTGTTTCTGTAACAGTTGAAATTAGAATACCGAGTGATAGTGCACAAAAAATATAGATAATTGTTGAAGCAATTAATAAGAACAAACTTCCTTCAATTGGTAGTCCAAGAACAAACACACTCAATATCAGTATCGTGGCTACATTTATCAGTGATATTATAAAATATGGAATCACTTTACTTATAACCACAAGCCATGGCTGCATTGGTGATACAAGAAGTATTTCCAGCGTTCCCAATTCTTTTTCTCTTACAATTGCTATCGAAGTCATCATTGCAGAGATGAGTAAAAGTATCATTCCCATTACACCGGGCACTGAAGTGTATGCTCCTTTTAACTGCGGATTATAAAGCATCCGCATTTCTGTATTAATATTATAAGGTAATTTATTTTGCTGATTCAACTCATTCTGATAATCTTTTACAATCGAGCTTAAATAATTTGTAAGTGTTGTTGCCTGGTTTGGATCAGTTGCGTCTGCTATTATTTGAAGCTGGGCTTTGTTTGAATGTGATAATTCATTTTGAAAGTTTTGTTGAAATACTATTGCCAGTTTTATTCTTCCGGATTTAAATGCTTTTTCAATCTGATCATTTGATGTAATAGCTCGGTCTATATCAAAATACTGAGAACTTTCAATTTTAGTAATGATGCTTTGCGTGACTTCATCTTTAGAATTGTCAAGAATTGCAATATTCGCATTGCGCACTTCGGTTGTAATAGCAAAACCAAAGAGAAGAAGCTGAACAATCGGCAAACCAATCAACACCAACATAGAACGAGTATC
>DAOLIQ010000057.1:0-22628 GCA_035328465.1 Ignavibacteriaceae bacterium
ATATTTTCGCCGAGGTTTTTTGTGGGCCCAGATGGACTTGAACCACCGACCCTCTGATTATGAGTCAGATGCTCTAACCAACTGAGCTATGAGCCCGATTTTTTATTGCACAAAAATAATATTTAATATGTCATTTCGCAATGTTATTTCTTTTCTTCTAAAGTAATCCTTTTATTTTTTTTATTGTCAAAGGCGCTGAACCTTCAAAGTGATTATTTACGTTCACATATAAATCGACACCCTTTTTCATTATATCGCTAAATAATTCAGCTAACTTTTTTAGCTGCTCGTCACGATTGATATAAATTTTGTTCCATTGTTCGCTGCTGATTGTTTCTATTTCTTTTCTCTCCGCTCCGTGAAGTCTGAATACACAAATTCCTTTTATATATTTTTGATATTTTTCGTAAGTCGAAATTGTTGAAGGCATGTAGTATCCTTCGAGAAAAACGTGGTAAAATCCAAGTTCGCTGATAGCATCAAAATATTTTTCATTCAGATAATTTGGATTTCTGATTTCAATTGCTACTGGAAAATTCATCGTATCTATTTCATCAGCGAATTTTTTTAGTCGAGTCATAAATGTATTCTGATCCGGCATTTTCATTTTATTCAAATATTCAAACTGGAGCATCACACACCCGAGTTTTTGTCCAAAGGAAGATAAAATCTCAATTGTTCTATTAAAAAGTTCAGCGGATAAAAAATATTTATTTGAAAGCAAAGGCTCGGCTTTACTTTTTTGATAATGGTGAGTGAGGCTGATAACATTCGGAAACTTAATAGTAAATCTAAAATCTTCTCCTACACTTCGATTGTACTCTTCCACCAAACTTTTATCCGGCAGTAGAACTTTATCATTTGGGAAGAGCGACCAGAACCATTGATCAATTTCGACAGTAGTAAACTGCTTTGAATATTCTTCTAAGTAATTAATCTGTTTTTTGTCTGGATAGACTAACCCTCTCCAGGAATCATATTTCCAGCTGCACGTTCCTAATTTTATTTCACTCATTTGAATTAATGCTTGATTGAATCTATTTCAATTCCATTACTATAAATTCTTGTAAATTGAACCACTCCATTTGTATCAAATGATTGCCACTCCCCTTCTCTAAACCCATTTCTGAAAACACCGCTTTCAGAAATTTGTCCATTCTTATGAAACCAAAACCATTTCCCGGTTAGAGTATCGTTTTTAAAATTACCCTTTGATTGAAGTATTCCTTCAGGATAGTAATATTTCCATTCACCATTATTTTTATTATTTGCAAGCCTTCCTTCAATTTCCAATTTACCATTTTCAAAATATAATTTGAATAAACCCTTCTTAACACCATTCTCCACTTCAAATTCAATTTTTTTGTTTTTGTATTCTGAAATGTACTTTCCCGTGAATGGAATATTAGAAAGTGAGTCAGTATAAAGCAGTCCGTCTTTTACAATTAATCCTTTTTGATTCGAAGGCTGGTTACTATTGTCATTACAAGACAAAACAAGGGGGAGCAAAACAAGAATTATCAGGAACACTTTTGGATGTATCATAATTGTTATTTCAGGTTTAATCAAATGAAAAAGCAATTTCAAGTCAAACTAAGCTGATATAAGCTTCAAGCAGATTTTTTTTTGTCTGAATTAAATCCTGTGAGATGACTTTCACTTCGCCGAGGACAGGCATAAAATTAGTATCGCCATTCCATCTCGGGACAATATGAAAATGGATATGTTCTTCGATTCCTGCCCCTGCGGCTTTGCCAATGTTTGCTCCAATATTAAAACCCTGAGGATTAAGTACTTTTTCCAAAGCAGACTTTGCAAGTTTCAACTTTTCAAATATCTCATCAGATTCATTCGAGGTGAGGGATAAAAAATTATCCGTGTGTCGCAGCGGCAAAATCATTAGATGACCATTGTTATACGGATAAAGATTTAGAATTGTAAATGTAAATTTTCCTCTGTCAATTAATAGATTGGAAGTTAAATTAATATCCTCCATCTTCACTTTGCAGAAGACACAATCATCTTTTTCATTCTGATGCTTGAATGAATCAATATACTGCGAACGCCAGGGTGACCAAAGTTTTTCCATTTTCACTCTTTAAAAATAATAAGGCGGAAACTTATCCGCCTTATTAAATTTATTATTTGTCTTCTTCTCTAGATTTTTTGTATTCTTCAATGACCTTTTGTTCGATCTCTTTCGGAACATCTTCATAATGAGAGAATTTTCGTTTGTGTACTCCTCGTCCTTGAGTAAGACTTCTTAATTGGGAAGAGTATTTATAAAGTTCTGCCAGAGGAACTTTTGCTTTAATGATCTGAAAGTGTCCATCCGAATCCATCCCTGAAATTTTTCCACGACGGCTTGAGATATCACCCATTACATCCCCCATAAATTCTTCGGGAACTGTAATTTCAACATCATAAATAGGTTCTAGTAAACAAGGCTTCGCCATTTCAAAACCCTTACGAAAACCCATTGAAGCTGCTATCTTAAATGACATTTCATCCGAATCAACAGTGTGGAAAGTTCCATCAAACAAAGTAACTTTTACATCTACAACTTTATTCCCTGAAAGAACTCCCTTTTCCATCACTTCAATAATTCCTTTTTCTACTGCAGGAATAAATCTTCCTGGAACTACACCGCCAACAATGCCGTTTACAAATTCAAATCCTGTACCACGAGGTAAAGGCTCAATCTTAAAATGAACATGCCCGTATTGTCCGCGCCCGCCGGATTGTTTTTTGTGTTTATATTCAACATCATTTACAGATCCTCTTATCGCTTCGCGATAAGGAATTTTAGGTTCAACAAGATCAACTTCAACGTTGTATCTTTCCTTTAATCTTTTCACAGCTAATGCTAATTGCAGCTCACCCTGACCAAAAATAATTGTCTGCGCAATTTCTGGGTCATACTTTACATTGAATGATGGATCTTCTTCATGCAAAGCATGTAATCCGGAAGCTATTTTATCTTCATCCCCCTTTGCTTTTGGAACGATCGCACCCCTAATTACCGCTTCAGGAAATTCAATAGGATGTAGAGTAACGGCAAAATTCTTTGATGCAAGTGTATTATTTGTGTGTGTGTCTTTTAACTTGACTACCGCTCCAAAATCACCGGCAGAAAGCTGAGTTACTTCCTTGCGTGTTCTTCCGTTCAACATTGATAACTGAGTAAGTCTTTCAATTTTGTTATTTGCTTCATTCACTAAATCCATTCCAGCCTTAATTGTCCCTGAATAAACTCTGAATAAAGAAAGTTCACCAACATGCTGTTCTGCAATAATTTTGAAAATGAATACTACCGGTTCACCGTTTGGATCAGGTTTGATTAATACTTTCTTTTTATCTGAACCGAGTAATGCTTCTTCACCGCCCCTTGAAGCAGGTGATGGAAAATACTTGGCAGCAAAATCTAAAAATAAATTTATGCCAACTGCTTTAGTTGCAGACATAGCAAAAACAGGCGTAAGACTTCGTTTCAATATTGATTGGCGAATTCCCTCATCAAGTTCCTGTTCGGTTAATGCACCTGCTTCGAAATATTTATTCATCAATTCTTCTGATGATTCGGCTACTTTTTCGATTAGCTCAGTCCGATAAGCTTCTGCGACGGGTTTAAGTTCGGCAGGAATTTCGGATTCGGATACTTTTTTGCTGCCGGGATCTCCGTATGTGTAAGCTTTCATTTTTAATACGTCGATCACTGTTTTAAAATTTACCCCTTCGTTAGCAGGGAACGAAATAACTATGCTGCCGGAAGATAATCGTTCTTTAGCTTGCTGAAGAGTTCGCTTGAAGTTTGAGTGCTCATTATCAATTTTATTTATAATGACGGCAGAAGGTAAAGCGAACTCATTAACGAATTTACCTGTAACTTCAGAGCCGACTTCCACCCCCTCGGCTGATTTGAGAATCATTACGGTTGTATCGCAAACACGCATAGCTGTTTTTACATCGCCGATAAAATCAGCATAGCCGGGTGTATCAATAATATTTAGTTTTGTGTTGTTCCATTCGAGGTGAAGTAGTGAAGCAGAAATGGAGATCTGCTTTTCAATTTCATTTTGGGTAAAATCGGAAACGGTATTACCGTCTGTGATATTTCCTATTCTATTTATCTCTCCGGCTGTGAATAAAATCAGCTCGGAGAGAGACGTTTTGCCGCTTCCGCCGTGCCCAATTAAAGCTATGTTCCTTATGGAATCTGGTAAAAAATTGTTCAAAGGATTATCCTCCTAATTTATAGGTAAGAAAAATTAATGTTGATTTTTGTATGTTGACCAAAAAGAGTTGACCCCATTAAAAATAGCGGAGAGGTTTTTCAGCAGACCCATAACCGGTTCTTCCAAACCCCTCCTAATGTTTTCTTCAAATGAAATTATTTTATCTACACTGTCTTTCACATTATTAACAACTTCTTTGGAAATGTAAATCTGAGAATTTATTTCATCCGTTAGTGCTGATAATTTATCGCTCAAATCTCTGGCTGAATTAATCAGGGGATTAAGATCAGTTGTTAAATCTGAAATTCTTTTTTCAATCTTATTAACTGATTTAGTTATCCTTGCGATGTAAACAATCAAAGCAATACATAATGCCGAAGCTGAGATTAGTAATATGATTAAGAAAACAGATGTAGTATCCATATTTTCTTACGATTCTTTAGTCTCTCTGTAAGCATCCATGCCGGCTCTCACAGCAGTTTTAATTTTATCAGTTTCTTGTTCAACAACACCTTTGCCTGTTGAAACAAGCTGACTTGCTTTTAGTTTTGCGTCTTTAAAAATCTTCTCGGCATCTTTTAAAAGATCCTCCGATTTCGATTTTGCATCAACAATGATTTTCTCAGATCGCTTTTTACCTTCGTTGATCAGTTCTTTTGCTTTTTCACGAGCATCATTCACATATTTCTCTGCTTCGTCAAGATAATCATCGGCTTTCGCTTTTATGTCGCTACGCAACTCTCTGCCGCTTTTAGGAGCATACAATAAAGCCAGTACTGAACCGACTATTCCACCGGCTAAAAATCCGATCAATAGTCCTTTCTTTAATCCATTTTCTTGTGACATTCTAAATCTCCTTTTCAATATTTATTTGTTCAATTAAAGTTAAGATTTCTTCATCATAGAATCAATGATTTTTATTAAACACACAAATAAAAGTGTATTTAAAGATTTTTAACTATTTCCGCACCAAACTCGGATGATTTAACTTCTTTAGCACCCTTCATCTGCCTTGCAAAGTCATAAGTTACAACTTTAGATTTAATAGTTTTCTGCATAGATTTTTCGATTAATCGAGCAGCTTTGTTCCAGCCGAGATATTCGAGCATCATAACACCGGAGAGAATTACAGAACCGGGGTTCACTTTATCCATTCCGGCATATTTAGGAGCTGTGCCATGTGTAGCCTCAAATATTGCAGTTGAATAACTCATATTGGCTCCCGGTGCAATTCCTAATCCACCCACCTGTGCAGCGGACGCATCGGAAAGAAAATCACCATTTAAATTTGGTGTTGCAACAACATCATATTCGGACGGGCGAAGAAGCATTTGCTGAAACATACTATCGGCAATTCTATCTTTAATTAAAATTTTGCCTTCAGGCATTTTACCATTATGTTTTGAATATAGTTCATCTTCAGTAACAATCAAATTTCTAAATTCAGTAGTGGCAACTTTATATCCCCAATCTTTGAAAGCTCCTTCGGTAAATTTCATTATATTACCTTTGTGTACAAGAGTTACGCTTTTTCTTTTATGATCGCGTGCAAACTCGATTGCTTTTCTTACAAGTCGTGCACTTCCAAATTCGCTGATAGGTTTTATCCCCACCCCGGAGAGAGGTCTGATGTTTTTATCAAAATTTTTGTTGATGTAATTAATCAGTTTGTTAGCCTCGCTTGTACCTGACTTAAATTCAATACCGCAATAAACATCTTCCGTGTTTTCTCTGAAGAGAACGATGTCCACATCCTGCGGTCGTTTCATAGGGCTTGGAACACCTTTGTAATATTTGACCGGACGAACGCAAGCAAATAAATCAAGTAATATTCTTAAAGCAACATTTAGGCTTCTAATACCACCACCAATTGGAGTGGTTAGCGGACCTTTAATTGCAACTACATATTCCTTTATTGCTTCAACAGTTTCATCAGGAAGCCACTGATCCTTGCCATAAACTTTAACTGCTTTTTCTCCGGCGTAAACTTCCATCCAGGAAATTTTCTTTTTGCCATTGTAAGCTTTATCAACTGCAGAATCGAGAACCATTTTTGCAGCTTTCCAGATATCCGGTCCAATACCATCACCTTCAATAAAAGCAATTATTGGATTGTCAGGGACAATCAGTTTATCATTAACTACGGTTATTTTTTCGCCTGAGGATGGAACGACTATTTTCTTAAACTTCTTTGCCATGTAAATTCCCTTTGTTTTTATTTTGTAAATCGAAATTTATAGAACCAAATCTTTTTTGATAGAATGAAACGCTTACAACACCAACAAGCACTGCAAACCATAAAGTTGCAACTCTAATAATAAATGTTGAAGCAACAGCTATCTCTTTTGAAGCACCTATTTTCATTGTCAAATATGTCAATGAACCTTCTGTAACACCTAATCCTCCGGGCAGCATAGAAATTGCGCCAACGATGGTGGCAAAAGCATAACTAAAAGATGCCCAGAAGAAATTAATTTGCAAATCAAAATTAAACAGAATCAAAAAATATCCCAAACATTCAAATGACCAGGAGATTAGACTAATAAAAGTAGAAATAAGCAATGGTCTAATCTGTACTAAAGTATAAGAACTTTCGTAGGCTGTGTGAATTGATAAAAAGTATTTTTTTAAGAAGGAAACATTTTCGAAAATTTTGATTATAGGCAGAGCAAACCGCTTGTTGCTCATAATAATTAATACGATCAGAAAAAAAAGAGCAACGCCTAAAACTATGTTTCTTCCATAATCAAAAAAATATGCGCCTGTCAATGCTATAATTAATAGAGAAACAAAATCGGTTATTCTTTCAAATAAAATGATTGGTCCGGTTAAAGCTACACTTGTTCCGTTTACCTCTTTTACAAGATAAGCTTTTAACAGCTCGCCCATCTTACCCGGGGTGACACTCATAATTAAACCGGAAAGAAAAATTGAAAGTGAATCTTTCCACTGAATTTTTATTTTTAGCAGACCTAAATAATAATGCCACTTGGCAAATCGAAATAAGTAATTCAGGAAAGAAAGTAAAAGTAAAACAGGCAGCAGCCACAAAGAGAATTTTCTGAATGTTAATACAAGTAAATCGAAGTCAGCATAAATAGTAAATGCCAGATAGAATAATCCGCCGAGAGCTAAAGAAAATAAAAGCCTCTGTTTAATTTTCTTTATCAAGCCCCCACCTCATTGAGAGCATGATAAACTCTCGAAAGCGGAAGTCCGACAACATTATAGTAACAGCCGTTAATTGCCTGAATGAACACAGCACCAAAGTCGTCCTGAATACCGTAAGCGCCGGCTTTATCCATTGGACTGCCGCTACCAACATAAAGGGAAATCTCTTCATTAGTAAGTTTGCGAAATTGAACGAATGTTTTTTCGTAACTGATTATTTTTTTATTTGTCGATGTATTGAACACAGCAAAACCTGTATAAACTGTGTGCTTTCTTCCGCTCAGTTTCTTAAGAATTTTTACCGCATCTATTTCATCCTTCGGCTTACCAATAATCTTTCCATCAAGAACAACTATTGTATCGGCAGTAATAATAATTCCATGTTGAATTTTTTGAAGTGCTAATTGAAGTTTTTCTTCTGCTAATCTTTTTACCATGCGTAAAGGTTTCTCATTTGGTAATTGCCTCTCGTCAAGATCAACCGAAACAGTTTTGAATTTTAGATTTATCTGTTCAAGTAGTTTTTTTCTTCGCGGCGATGCTGAGGCAAGTATGATCGGAAGTGAATTTCTCTTCATTCTAATTTTGCTGCTTCTGTACCTGGAAAATAAAAGTCCAGAATACTTTTATAATTTTTACCAATTTGTGACTGATAAATAGCGCCCCATTGACATAATCCAACACCATGTCCATTCCCCCTCCCTGATATTTTAATACTATCCGGAGACGTCTCTATTTCAAACAAAGTGCTTCGCAGAATTGCTGAATTATCTGAATTTCTTATTATACTTCGCATTGAATTACCAAATAAACTAACATGCTTTTCGAATGAATTTGAATCTTGTAATTCTATTTGTAATTCATTCACTCTGCCGGAGGGAAAACGGGATATTATTTTTACGTCTTTAACAGAATAATTTGAATCTGCCAGTAAACCAGCATTAACAATTCTTTTGACAAAACTTTCCCTGGAATAATTCTCTACCCACTCAAACCTCGGTGAGATTCTACAATAAGAAGGAGTCCCATCCTTTACTCCATTCATATAAGGAGCCCCCTGCCCTTGAAAAACATTTGATGCTGATTCAGTTTCTCCCCCACAGGTTGAATGATAGAATATTTGTGCTGTTTCACCTTCATAAGTCAGAATCATATTTTGGGTTTCATCAACAGCGAGATTAGAAATTTGAGTTTCCGAGTCCACACTACCGTAAACCTGATCACGCTCATCTGTATATATATCAAATTCATTTTTTGAATTATGAATTTTTTGTATTGCATAAGTACGAATGCAAATAGCGACTGCCTTTAGCGCCTCAAAATTTTCATAACCATTTCCGCTTGGCATTTCCTTTGGCACAACACCCTTCACATAATCTTCAAGAGAAATTACATTAATAACGTTTATACCTCCCTGCCCCGGAGTGAATTTAATTTTTCCACGATAAACTTTTCCACCCAGGTTTACATGTTCAGAATTGTTACGCGATGAAAAAACAAATTTGTATGAATTAAATTTCATCCCATTTATTTCAAGTAATAGTTTCCCTTCAATTTGCGAGAGAGAGAATACATTTCCTTTACTGATAAGCGCAATGATCCTCTCATCATCTTCGATAGATAGATCGGATAAAACTGTGTAACTGATTTTATTTTGCTGATCGGAAAGAAGAACATTTATTTTGTTGAACTTTTCGGCTTCAACTACTTCATCTGCACCAGTGAATTTGACAGAGCTTGAACAGCTAATTAATGAAGCAACTAGAGAAGTAAAAATAAGTAGAGGGAAAAACTTTAATGGAAAGGAGAAGGCAGATGAACTAAAGACAATTGTAATAATTTTTAGAAAGGAAGTGCGGGAGCGAAAAATCATCTAAACATGGCTTTGATGCTGCCCCACGTTCTCTTTACACCCGATATGCTGTGAGAAACAGAAACTTCTGCAGAGTAGGAAACCTGATTGTTGTTGTCAACGATTTTAAGCCGATAAACAAATACTAAATCGTTTGTGCGATAAGCTGTTTCGTCAGTAAAAGAATAAAATGAATTGGACCCTTTAGGATCGATAGTTGAAAGATCAATGTAACTGCTCTGAGGGGTTTTTCTTTCGATGACGAAGTTTTTGAGATTAGATTCCTCTCCCGTTTTCCACTCAAGAATAATGTCTTCGCTGTCACTTCTTGCGTGAAAGTAATCAATATAAGCACCAGCAAAAGCAGTTGCCACAATTGATAATACTAATAATGTTCTTAAAACTTTCATTTTACAATCAAAATATATCCTTCATTCGAATGAATGTCAAGAGTTTTTTTGATTCTTCAATTCTGATAAAAATAATTTTAATGAAAAAATATTGAATGTTTTTACCTGATGCTAAATACGCGGTTTACTAATTACACTGTAAGATGGTCAATCATTATTTAAGATTGTATGTAACTTGAATCATTAATTTATAATGATAATTCAGCTGCTAATGTACTCGTCCAATATTTTTTATTACCGTTAGCTTGAAGCAGCACTGCCGAAGTAAATAACATCCCTTTATTATATTGACTAATTGGGGCAGAGTAACCAGCTAACTCAACTTCAAAAGTATCGGAAGATTGAGCATCAAATTCTTTTTGATAGGCAATAAAAACATACGGGTCTGTGTTTGATAACTTTGGTTCATATAAAAATATAATAGCAAAAAACTTATGCGCCTGACCAAAAAAATTTCTGTTCTCGTTATTCATCAACTTAACAACAAATTTAATCGAGTTATTCCCGAAAGTAATGCCGCTTATTGAATGGTAATCATTTCCAGCCGGAGTAATAATATTTGATAAAGTCAACCTATCCTTTTTAGTATAGGCAAGATTATTTTTAATTATTTTTTGATAACAATTCACACCCGGGACAGGAGCACTACGCCAAATATTTGATAGTTCTTTTACGCTATTAATAATTTTAGCAAAACGTACTGTCAAACCAAACTTACTCTGCTCATTTTTAAAAGCTGTAGAATTACTCATCTTATGCTTTGAAGGGGCTGGATGAGAAAATTGTTGTCCATATCGCATCTTGAAAATCTGTTCACCCATTTTTCCATGAAGATCCCCAAGAATACGCTTAGTTACAATTGCCATTTTGAATATCTCACATTAAAGATTTAAAAGAATTTACATATAAATATAATCAGGAATGATGTATTTCTAAAGCGTATCTTTAGCGTATGAATAGCGTAAGTATAGCGTATGAATAGCGCAACAATAGCGTATAAATAAAGCAATTACTGCTGGATAGAGACGGAGGAAAAACGAACCCTAACCCGACCTTCCTCCCGAATACGGGATCTCCGACTTTGGTAAAGGGGAAGGAGTTAATGAAACTTGTCAATAAATAAGTGCCACAGCTAAATATTTGCTCAGTTACCCTTTTCATTTAACTGATCTGTTAATTGACGGATAACTGCAATAGAAAATTTAATAAATCACCTTACGCAGGGATTGTAAAATAGAAATGTCATACCCGCGAAAGCGGGTATCTACAACTCTAAAATAAGTGAAAAAATGGATTCCCACTTGCATATGAATAAAACCTTATTCATATTCAAAGCCAGCAGTGCGTAATGTGAGTTAATAATATTAGTTTATGTAAAAGGCTGTCTCAATTGTCAAGTTTTAAGCGCCATTCCCGTAATCTACCAGCAGACGAACACAAAGTGTATTAGCCTTAAAACAAATTAGATTCCAACTTGATTGAGAATGACATTCAGGTAGTATTATAGTATTAAGACAGCCTTTCACAAGTTTGGTTAATGATTAATTGGCTTTTATTAGACTTAGCATTGCAAGATGAATTAAATGACTTTCGTACTCAAGAGCGAAACCAGAAAAATCATTTGCCGCATATCTTTTCTCTTTTCCAACTCCTGCACCAGGAAATTCTTTGTAAGTCCTGTTTCCAAATTCATCAAAAAATACATTTGTTTTATACTTTGCTTCAGCTTCTTTGAGTTTTTCTTCACCCTCCTTTAAGTGATATGCTTCGGCTGAAACTCCTTTTAGTATTCTACTAAAATATTCCTGGTAAATATCAGTACGATTAAAAATCTCGACTGATAATAGATCCCTTTTAACAAATATGCTCAACCCGTTTGCTTTTTCCGAAGATTTTAACTGCTTATTAAATTGCTCAATGTCGTTTTTCCTTATGTCAAATAAATCTGATAGATTCTGCGTCTGTGAGTCAATCTCTGATTCCTTGCAATAGGCATTAACTTCTGACCATATCCTCCTTTGATCTGTATAGTGACCGTTATCATAGTCAAGATTTTTAGTCACTTGTTCAGATTTAATTGCCCTAAGATATGAAGGCGAAGTATAATCTGTAGTTTTAAACGTTGAAGAAACACTGTGCCACCTCCCTTGTTCAACACAGCTAACCGGAATTTGTTTTGTATCGTTTGGAGCCAAGAATATAGAAGTATTTAATACTCGATTCTGTTTTGCTCCTGATAGAATATCCCCATCGGAAAAGAAAACAAATTTATCTGATTTGTTCTCTACTACTAAGTTGTTCACACTGCCAGACTGGCTGATTTCTTTTACTTCAATATAATTTTTTGCAATTGCCTGTGTGCCGGATATATAATCTATCGTGTTGACTTTTTTTGTAACGAACTCTACCACTGAAACAACTCCATTGCTCTGGAAAGAAATAATTTCTGATAACATACTATTACCTTTTCTGTTTTATTTGTGTGAATTTATTAATTAACAACAACTTTATAGATGCTGGTTTTTATTGCATAAATATTTCCTTTCAATTAGTTATTATTTAGTTTGTTTTGAATGAAACATTTTTTTTCAATTCATAGGCATTCCTTTCAAATTAATAATTGAATTATATGATTTATTGAAACCACAAGACTAAATCATACAGTAACCACTGTTATGATAGCTGTGATACAATTTTTGATTTGGAGTTTTTTAGAGGATCAAGATGGGAGTTTTGTAAAGGCTGGGGAGAAAATACACAGGTCAGTTTTTAAACAGTTATCATCCTTTCTGAGCAGCTCTCAACTTTTCCTGAAAAAAACGATTTAATATGTAATAATGATTTTGTCATTGTCCTTTCTTAATTACATTACAAAATTATTTAATAGATTTCTTATAATCAACTAAAATTATTATTTCTACATCTGTCAAAACAAATTATAATATTTCTTCCCAATGAAACTTAGTTCGCTTAAGAAGAATATAAAACTATAAATAGATAGCCCCCAATTAGAATCAATTTACCTGTGTGTCCTGTTAGGGACATTATAACTGTAGAAGGATTAAACAATCAATAAAAAAAAGTCCTATAAAGACGATATAGAGGGATTAAGTTTTAAATTTTTTATCATTATTAAAAAATAAAACGAATTGATAATCTCTAATTTGTTCTCAATTTATTTTGGAAAGTTATGATTTAAATTTAAGAATTATTGGACTTTATCATTTCCTTTGTGTAATTTAACTAAGGTTAATGTTGTACTCGTTGAATTATTATAAAAAATAAATCGTACTCCCTTCATTATTTAAGAGTGTAAGGGTGGTGATATAATAAATAAATAAAATTTATTTTTTACCGAGGGGTTCTTGTGAGATTAGTGCTTCATTTAAATTGTGATATAAATAGTGCTTTGCCATTAAACTATAACTATCAGTTAAGCTCGGCAATTTATAATCTGCTGAGATTTGGTTCGGCTGAGTTTTCCAGATTCTTGCACGATAATGGATTTACTATAGATGGTAAAAAATATAAACTCTTCTCTTTTTCTTTAAGATTTGAAAAGATTGAATTAAAAGATAGTCATCTTATATTAAAATCATCGAAGATTAAACTTCATATCTCCTCCCCTCTTATTGATACATTCATTCAAAATTTTGTAATCGGGACATTCGAAAACAGAGCAATAGAAATAACAGACAAAGATCAGACAATCAGCTTTAAAATTATTTTTGCCGAAATATTGCCCGAACCAGCCTTTGGTAATAAGATGAAATTCGTATTACTTTCACCAATGGTCTTATCAACATTGATTGAACGCAGCGGCAGGATGCAGCAATATTATTTACGTCCGGAAGATATTGAGGATATAAACAGAGTGCTGACTAAAAACCTGTTAAATAAAAAAGGGTTGTTAAATAGAAATCAGATATTAAGTGAATATTGCAAATTGGAATGGGATGCGGATTATCTGGCAAAAAACAAAAGAGTAACAAAGAAAGTTACAATAAATGAAAACGGAAGATTTCCAATCGATGTAATTGGAATACAGGCTCCATTTACAATTGAAGCTGATCCGGAGTTGATTAGAGTCGGATATGAGTGCGGCTTTGGTGAAAAAAATTCTATGGGCTTTGGATTGGCAGAGGTAGTATTAAATTAGAAATTATTAAATAACAGATTCAAAAAAATATTTCAGAGGATTGAATGAAAATTCTACATTTAAATAAACTCAGCAGTGAAAAAGGCGGAAAGAAACTTGCTTTCTTTGACCTGCAAACAGATGATGGAATTATCATCAAAGGATTTAGTATAGTTGACGGATCTAAAGGAAAGTTTGTTGCCTCACCTGATGAAAAAGGTAAAGACAACAAATATCACGATAGAGTAATACTGCCTGCGGAACTAAAAGCAAAGGTGGAGGCAATGGCGCTGGAAGAATATGAATCAGATAGACACTGATTACACGGACTAACACGGATTTTAAGAATTAAATCGGAGATGAGATGAGGTTACATTTTAGTTTAACGAACAATACTGAAACAGTTCCATTCGATTATCAACATTTTTTAATTGGGGCGTTTCATAATTGGATGGGATGGAATGAACTACACGATCAAATAAGTCTTTATTCATTAAGCTGGCTCCAAGGAGGAAAAATGGTTAAAGAAGGTTTTAATTTCCCAAACGGAGCTAAGTGGTTTATAAGTTTTTGGGATAAGGAAATCGGCAAACTATTAATTATGCATGCAATGAAAGAGCCTGAAGTATGCTGCGGTATGATTGTAAATGAAATCCGGATGCAAGAAACACCTCAGTTTGGTTCAAAAGAAAAATTTACTTTATCCAGCCCCGTATTTATTAGAAAATATGATGAGAATAAAAAAGCTATCCATTTAACTTATAAAGATGAAGAAACGGATTTATATTTAACAGAAACATTAAAGAAAAAATTAAAGACCGCTAGCCTGAATGATGATGTGAAAGTTTCATTTGATAAAAACTATTCTAACCCGAAGACAAAACTTGTTAGAATAAATGGAATTGATAACCGTGCTAATTTTTGTCCTGTGATAATTGAAGGTAACCCGGAAGCGATACGGTTTGCATGGAATGTTGGCATTGGGCATTCAACAGGGTGTGGCTTTGGAGCTATCTATTAGAGACACGGATTACACGAATTTACACAGATTTTTAAAAAGGAGAAATTATGTATGTAGTAAAATATTCGGGGCCGTTTGGTTTTATTAAACCTTGGACGGCTGTGAGAGACGGCGAAACTTTTAGTCAACAATTTCTAACGCCGTCTATTGTTAAAGGGATAGAATTAAAACTATTTCCTGAATTATTAGATGGAGTAGCCACAAACTCCGGTATTCAAAAAATGATCAGGCACCGCCTTTCTTATAACGCTATTTCAACGCAGCTAGAACAGATTCAGCCAAAAGCATTTACTGAAAAAAAGAAAGTTGTTTTCCGTTCTAAATCTATACTAAAAAGAGGAGTGATGATAAACCCGGTATTGTATTTAGCTTTTAAGAATGTTAATGACGCTCATCGAGCTGCCATGCAACATGTTTGTCTTTGCCGGAATGAGGATGTATTATTACCAAGTGAAGAAATTGTAGAAGTGAAAGAGAATGAATTTGATTTAATTGATGGATTTGAATTAATCTTTGGCGAAAGTGAGGATTCATTTATTGTTGGTTACAATCGTTTCAATAATGCAGAACCTATGTATGGTAAAATTGAAATTCATGGAAACCCGACAAGAATTGAAGCTGAAGAATGATAACCCAGACGAGGACGCTTCTTGCTAAAAGTTTAAGAAACGGCGGGACTTCGCTTGTTGAACATACTGAACATGTAGTATATGCAATCGAAAAAATTTCCGCAAAACTAAATCTTAATATCGAGATAGCTCGGAAAGGTGCAGTGTTACATGATCTGGGCAAAGCACATCCTTCGTTTCAAGAAAAACTCATTAAAGATGATATAGACCTGATTCAAGAAAGAACCGAAATTCCCTTTCGGCACGAAATATCTTCTTTGTTATTCCTTCCTTTGTTTCCCAAAGATGAATGGGATTATTTAATTGAAATGATTATTGGACATCACAAATCAATAAAGTCATTAACTCAATCTTCAAGCGGTAGAGGAATAATAGATTTGGTTGAGGGATATGGCGAAGATAAAGTTTTTGAAAGACACTCAGAGAGATGGAATGAGTGGAGTTTAGAAGGTAATATTATAATTGAACATTTCGGATATTCAACACGAACATTAACAATTACTGAAGCGCGTGGTGCGTTTGATTATGTAATAGACTATTGTGAGCATACAAGTTTTGAATGGTCTAAATGGAGAGGATTATTAAATGCCGCGGATCATTTCGCTTCTGCATTAGTAGAAAGCACCGAAGAACAATCTGCTAACATATTTTTAGAACCAAATCTGGATTTCTTTTTTTCCGGAACGAGAAAAAATGAACTCTATCATTTGTCAACTATAGATGTTCAAGATGAAAGACCCCACACGTTGGTTACAGCACCAACAGGAGCAGGTAAAACCGATTTTCTAATTAAGCGTTGTAAAGGAAGAATCTTTTATACTCTTCCGTTTCAAGCCGCAATAAACGCAATGTATGAAAGAATTAAAGAAGCATGTCCAAATGATGATGTAAGATTATTACACGCATCAAGTAAGGTAGTTCTATCAAAAAGCGAAGTTCATGAAGAGAAAGTACTACAATCTCTTGCCGGAGCATCAATAAAAGTACTTACACCTTTTCAGATTGCTTCTGTTGTGTTAGGAACTAAAGGATATGAAGCTACAGCGATTGACTTACAGGGAAATGATGTAATTATTGATGAAATACACTCATACAACTATACATCAATGGCTTTGGTTTACGAAATAATAAAAACGCTTTTATATTTGAACTGCCGTATACATGTAGGAACTGCTACAATGCCTTCGGCGCTGAGAAACTTGATTTATGATTTATTGGGCGGAGATAATAATGTTTATAAAGTTGAGTTGGCCGAAAACCAATTAGAGACTTATAATAGACATATAATTCACAAGATAGAAAACGACGAAACTGCGTTTGAGATTATTGATAAAGGAATAAATCAAAAAGAAAAAATATTGGTTGTTGTTAACCGAGTTAATAGAGCGCAAACGATATTTGAAAAGCTGGAAAAACTTTATCCAAATATTCCCAAAATGCTTCTACACAGCAGGTATAAAAGAATGGATAGAGCAAAACTTGAAGAAAAAATCAAAAGTGAATTTGATGCGAAAGAAGGAGTAGGCATTGTAGTTGCTACACAAGTTGTTGAAGTTAGTTTAGATATAAGTTTTGATAGATTAATTACTGATGCAGCACCGTTAGATAGTATGATTCAGCGCTTCGGTAGAGTAAACAGAAGAAGGAATGAAAACAGCATCGGGAAACTAAAAGATATTCATATAATAAAACCTTTCGAAAATAGTAACGATTCAAGACCATACAACCATGAAATTGTTAAAAAAAGTTTTGATGAATTGCCTGACGATTCAGCATTGAAAGAAAAAGATATTCAAGAAATGATAGATCATGTTTATCCGAGTATCGATATTGGTTCAATCAAATCTCACTGTATTCTTGGAGAAGATGGAATAAGGATTCAGAAACTATGTGATTATCCAAAATCAGTTCTGTTGGAAACTCTTGAGATAGATTCGGCTTGCTGTATAGTTGAAAGCGATAAGGATCGTTATCAAAAAGCTAGAAATGAAGAACGGATGCCAATGGAAATACCTATTACGATAAAAACTACATTTAATAGATTTTTCAAAAGTAAAGGACAACTTACTTGCGGCTCATGGCCTTTTATAATACCAGACGAATTATATGATAACGAAAAAGGATTAAACTTAAAAGAACCAGAGAACTTTTTATAAAAAAGGAGAAAAGAATGTATGCAGCGATTATAGGAAAGAAATTAGTTGAGTTGACAAATCAGAACGCAAAAAAGAAACTGAGCGCCAAAGAATTTTGGAAAGAAATATTCATTCCGCTTTTTTTTGATGATCAAAAGTATTTGTTAAGCGGAGGGAATACACCATTAGAAAATCCTAAAATTTCATGGGAGAAGAAAAAATATCCGACACCCGAAGAACGCACTAAAAGAATTGAAGCGATTAAAAAAAATATCGAAAGTGGTGTTCCGGATACAAGCAATTCACTTGTTGCAGGAAGTTCTGATCTTGAAGCAACAACTTCGGGCCAAATAACCAGCTTCAAGTTACCACTGAGTCAAGAAGAAATATACGCGTCCTGGATTGGCGTTGGACTGGGTGTTCGTGTTGAAGGTGGATTTGTAATTCTTTTTGATAAAGAGGAGATAATAAAATTACTATTTGAGGGTTGGCAAAAATATAGAGAGTTAGTTAATGATACCACCAACTTGAAAGGAAACCAGATTGAAACATGGAACGGACACTGGCTAACATTTGCTTTAGGAAATGCAAATTATCAAAAGGAATTATTTGTCCCGCCATTTAAGCTTGATAAGAGTGTTGGTAAAATTGAAACTCAAGGCTGGATTAAAGTTCTTTTTGCGCTTGCAAGGCAATTCCCAAATGAAAAATTGAACGTTTACATTTGTAGTTTAGGGCAAACAAATACAACTGTCGGCTTTATCAAAATAAATCTGCCGGAGATAAAACGTGAAATTGAAATGTATGATTACCTCTTTGGTGAGTTAAAGGATGTTGGAAAAAGAGCGATAGATGAAGTATATAACACACAATTTGCTTTCCGGACGGCTTGTCAAAATGGTATAATCGGATTACAAGAAATTCAGCCAAAAACTTTAAGGGAATACTTCCCGCAAAGAAAAAAGGAAGGCACTCTTCCTAAAATCAAAAGCGATGAAAAAAGTATAATCAACTATAACATTTATTTATCATGGGTATTAGCAATGTTAAACAACAAAACAACCATTCAAACCGCGGAAGAAACGGCAAAAGTTCTTCAAGAGTATGTGGCAACAACTTCATCCCGAGCAAAAAAAACACAAGCCATTAACGTCGATACACTTCTTGAATCCACTACAAGAAAAGTATTTATCGAAAACACAATTGATATACTTAAAGACAACCCGTCTAAAAGCGAGTTCTTTAATCGACTTGTTGAAGAGATAGATAAAATGCAAGCCGACAAGTATCCGTACTTTCTTACCTTGGTCAAATTCAAATATGCTTATTTAAACACCAAAAAATCATAAAGGAGAAATCAAATGAAAAATTTCATTTTCTTAAGAAGTCTGCGGCATGCGGAACATACCGTATTTTGTGTTCAGGACGGACAAAAATCTTACTACGATCAACAGTTCGGTGTTCGTTGTGCATATTCAAGCGGGCAGCAAGTAAAACGCTCCATACTTGATGCAATTTTAGAATCATTAGGAGAAGCGCAAGCTCCAATTACGTTTAACTATGAAATCACAAAGGATAATGGTCTTTCAAATAAAGAACCATGGTCTCCTTGCGACCCAACATTTACCGACCAACTCTTAGGCGGATGGATGAAAGCTCAAACGGGAGAAACATCACTAAAAAGAAGGAGTCCTTTTTCAATTTCCGCATTAAGACCGTTACATCCGCTGCTTGGAGGATTAGAAAATCAAAAAGAGAATCTTACGTTTGATAGAAGCAATAACCCCAACATACACCCGGTTATTGTAAAAGATTCTACAGGAGCAATATTAACAGAGGATCAAATCATAAAATTCCTTACTGAAAATAAAAGAACCTTATCCAGAAGAAATTGGATACCCGAAAATACACGGGCTACAGGTTTGTTTATTTTTGATGCAGTAATAGATTTGAGAACTTTGTTTTGTGTCTCAACAAACCTGCATGAACCAGAATTAACTTTAGAAAAAATAGAGAAACTTAAAGCGAATAACTGGACAACCGGAAAGAATAGTTTTGGAGAATGTTTAGTATGCCCAAAAGAAAAAAGAGAAAAAATTATTGATGCTGTTGCAAGTGGTTTAATCAACTGGAGAATAACAAGCAATCAATCCAGAACATTTAGTTTGATGGAAACACTTGCTGTTTCAATAAGTGATAATGCAAACAAATTGGCTGCTTCAATAAGAGCTGAATTAAATGAAGAAAGAGAAAGAAGCGCTAAACCAGTTATTGATAAGAATGCGGGAACAGATGTTTTTGTTACTCTTCCATGCAATGGTTACATAGCCGGCGCCGGAGGTGAGCAAAATGCTCTTGAAAATGCCGAAACAAAATTAAAAGAATTAATGCTCGCTTATGATTACGAAAACCAAATAATATAATCCGTGTAAATCCCTGTAAATCAGTGTAATCCGTGTCTATGACAGGTACTCAAATACATTATTACTTTCTTTGCTATCGTAAGTTGTGGTTGTTTACAAATCATATTGATATGGAACAAACCAGCGATACGGTGGCAATGGGTAAGTTTATTTCGGAATCTACTTATACAAGAGAAGATCATGAAATAAAAATTGATGACATTGTCCTGGATTTTTATGATGGAAAAACAAAGACTATTCACGAAGTGAAAAAGAGTGATAAGATGGAAGAAACGCACATCTGGCAGGTGAAATATTACATCAGTATCCTTGAGGAAAAAGGAATTGAAGGTGTTACCGGAGAAATTGATTACCCGAAACTCCGACAGAAAATAAAAGTTGAATTGACGGATAACGATAGAACAGAGTTGATTACGATTAAGAATAACATCAAGTCAATATTAGAACTTCAACTTCCACCTGAGGTTATAAATAAACCGTTCTGTAAGAATTGCAGTTATTATGAGTTCTGCTATGTCTAGACACGGATTTCACGGATTTCACCGATTATCACGGAGAATTTATGGAATTTTTAGACACGGAGTTTAAATGGAATTGTTATTTGAAGACTTGACTTATAAAATTATCGGCTGTTGTATGGAAGTCCATAAAAATCTTGGGAAAGGATTCAATGAAATTGTTTATAAAGATGCTTTGGAAATAGAATTTAAATTAAATGAATTCCCTTATCAAAGAGAAAAAGAATTTAATATTGAATATAAAGGATTTGCACTACCACGAAAATATAATGCTGATTTTGTAGTTTTTGATAAAATAATTTTAGAAGCAAAAGCAATTGAGTTTCTAACAAGCTCTCATTTAAAACAAACTTTAAATTATTTAGCAGCATCGAAATTAAAACTTGGTTTATTAGTAAATTTTGGAGAAGATTCATTAAAACACAAGAGAGTAATCTTATAAATAATCAGTGAAAATCAGTGTAATCAGTGCCAAGGAATTACTACATATTCAGCAGCGGCAAACTAATCCGCAAGGCAAACACAATCTACTTCGAGTCTGGAGAAGCAGGCGAACCTGAGGAGATCGAACAACCCGATCAGGACGAAATAGAAGTAGCCGATGAAAGCCTTAGCGAAGCAGCGGCAGTGGCAGCAGAAGAGCAAGAGCCGAAAAAACTTCCGCGCAAACCGATTCCTGTTGAAGATATTGAAGCCATATATTGTTTCAGTGAAATGAGATTCAACACGAAGTTTCTAAATTATATTGCACAGAAACAAATAACACTTCACCTATTTAACTATTACGGATATTACACAGGCTCATTCTATCCGCGTGAGCCATTTGTATCAGGGAGATTATTAGTCAACCAGGTAGAGGCTTATACCAATACACTTAAAAGAACAGACATCGCCCGTAAATTTGTTGAAGGCGCTGCAGACAATGTCATAAAAACACTTCAATACCATAATGCACGGGATAAAGATATGAGTGTTTTCATGGAAATAATAACCGAGCTAATTAGTAAAATAGATTCGTGTTCATCTGTAGCCGAGTTGATGGGAATAGAAGGCAATATTAAATCAACTTACTATAAATCCTGGAACTTGATAATTAACGAAGACATACAATTTCAGAAAAGAGAAAAACACCCACCAACAAATCCTATCAACGCTCTAATTTCATTTGGTAATGCATTGGTTTATACAACCGTACTAAGCGAAATTTACAAAACACAGCTCAATCCATTAATTAGCTACCTGCACGAACCTGGCGATAGGAGATTTTCTCTTTCTTTGGATATTGCAGAAATATTCAAACCGCTTTTATCCGATAGACTTATTTTTTCTCTATTAAATAAAAAACAAATACAGGAAAAACATTTTACTAAGGAAGTAAACTTCTGCCACTTAAATGATGAAGGTAGAAAAATATTTGTTAAAGAATATGACGAAAAACTTAAAACAACTATAAAGCACCGAAACCTTAAAAGATCAGTTAGTTATAGACACTTGATTAGATTAGAATGTTATAAATTAATTAAACATATTCTTAGTGAAAAGGAATATAAACCTTTTAAAATCTGGTGGTAGACACGGATTTCACAGATTAACACAGATTACTACAAATCAATGAAAATCCGAGTAATCATTGGCTAGCTAAAAATGAAGTAATGATGTACACAATAATAGTTTATGATGCAGCGCCTAAAAGAGGAGTAAAACTCTTAAAATTTTTAAGACGATTTTTAATTTGGGTTCAGAACTCCGTTTTTGAAGGAGAAGTTACTGAATCTACTTTCGAAACGATTATAAAAGGAATAAAAGATATCATAAACAAAGAAAAAGACTGTGTTATTTATTATACTTTTGATTCAAGAAACTACACTGATAGAAAAGTATTAGGAGCAGAAAGAAATGACACCGATACATTCATATAAATAATCCGTGAAAATCAGTGAAATCCGTGTCTGTTGTCAGAGTCCCGATGTTTTTACACAATTACACATCGACAACGCTAAGTAAAAGAAATGCTTTGAATATGGTCTAAAAAGGCTTATTTTGGGGCGGTTTTAATCGAACTATTATAGAATTGAAATATCTCTTTGGTGATGAAT
>DAOLIQ010000058.1:0-21621 GCA_035328465.1 Ignavibacteriaceae bacterium
TGATTGGTCAAACTTCTGATATAGCTCCTGCTGATAAAATGATTTATGCACTTCGCGACGTCACTGCAACGGTTGAATCTATTCCGTTAATCACTGCAAGTATTATGAGTAAAAAATTAGCAGAAGGAATTGATGGGCTTGTGCTTGATGTTAAAACAGGCAGCGGAGCATTTATGAAAAGTCAAAAGGATGCTGAGCAGCTTGCTTTATCTTTGATCGAAACAGCAAAAGTATTTAATAAAAATGTAATCGCTTTTATCACAGATATGAATCAGCCGCTTGGAAATTACATTGGCAATTGGCTGGAAGTTTGTGAATCAATAAAAGTGTTGAAAGGTGAATTAAAAAATGATTTGTACGACTTAAGTTTGAGCCTGGCTGGTGCAATGATTTATCTCGGTGGAAAAGCGAATTCAATTAATGCGGGAAAAGTAATTGCTTCAGAAGTAATAAATTCTGAAGAAGCATTCCAAAAGTTTTTGAAGATTGTTAAACTTCAGGGCGGGGATACTTCATGCATTATGCATCCGGAGAAATATCCGAATGCTAAATATCATAAAAGATTAATCTCTTTGGAAAATGGTTTTGTAGATTCGATAAATAATTATGAATTGGGAATGGCAGCACTCGAACTTGGCGCAGGCAGAAAAACCAAAGAGGATGTTATTGATCCTTCGGCGGGAATTATCTTCTATTCTAAAATAGGAACAGAAATAAAAGAGGGAGATACTGTTGCAGAGTTATTTTCAAATAAAAAGGATTCTTTGAGAATTGCGGAAGATAAAATCTTCAACGCAGTTGTCTTATCAAAAAAGAAAACATCAGCACCAAAGCTGATAAAAAAAATAATCACTTAAATGAAAGGATAATATCATGGCTTCGCAGAAAGAAATAATTGAGAATCTCATCAAAAGTTATTGGATGGAGATCGAAACTGTAATTAACTATATCTCTAATTCAGTTAATCTTGACGGAGTGCGTGCAGAAGAAATAAAAAAATCTCTCGCTGTAGATGTGATGGAGGAAATCACACACGCACAAATGCTGGCTAAAAGAATTAAACAGCTTGGCGGTTTAGTTCCCGGCTCAATGGATTTTAAACCATCTCAAAAATTGCTCCAAACTAAAAAGGACACTACCGATGTTGTTTCTATCATCGAAGGAGTTATCAAAGCTGAGGATGGGGCAATCCTTCAGTATAATAAATTGATTAAACTTTGCGATGGTGTAGATTATGTTACTCAGGATATTTGTGTTAACCTGTTAGGGATGGAGGAAAGTCACAGAGTTGAGTTCAGAGGCTACCTGAAGGAATACAAAAAGTAATATAAATTGTTCTTATAATTATTTAGAAGAGGCTGCAGCCAAAGTGCGACCCGGCAGATTTATATCTCCCAAACATCTTGCACTTGAACTTGACCTTCAACATGATCTTTAACCTGAACTCTTTCTGCAGTCTCTTTTATTAAATTTTTCTTTTTCCAATAACTTCAATCTGTCTTTTAATTATATTTCACCCGTCATTATTTTTAATCATAAAATAGAAAAAGAGAGGAAGTAAAATGTTATTTATAATTGCTATCTTAGCTGCTGTTGTAGCACTCGTTGTTTACTTCAATGCTAAAAAAAGATTCAGCAAATCGGAATCAACTTTTGCATTTATTGGATTTCTTGTTGCGGCGCTGATTGCGTTGATGCAATGCTGGACAATCATTCCCGCCGGTCACGCTGGGGTAATTGATTTTTGGGGTTCAGTTAGTGATAACACTCTAAAGCCGGGGGTCAATTTAGTTAACCCTATGGCAAATGTTGTAAAGTTCGACACGCGTAAACAGGAACTTAAAGAAGTTATGAATGTCCCTTCAAAGGAAGGACTGCCCATTGAACTTGAAATCAGTATGATTTTTCGTTTAAGTATGGAAAAAGTAAACGAGATTTATAAAACTGCCGGGGACTACGATGAATATGTCCAAAAATTAATCACACCTAACTTCCGTTCGGTTGTTCGCGGTGTAACCACCAAGTATGAAGCTAAAGCCTTATACACTGCCGAGCGAGAAAAACTTGAAGACGAAATAAAAGCAAAACTCTCCACGATTAAGGAGCTTGCAGAGGTTGTTGTGCTCTCCACCCCCTTAAGACAGATAAATCTACCTGCCGGTTTGACTGCATCTATTGAAGAGAAATTAAAAGCCGAACAGGAAAGCCAGCGCATGGAATTCATTCTTACAAGAGAAAAGCAAGAAGCTGAAAGAAAAAGAATCGAAGCGAGGGGAATCTCCGACTTTCAGAATATTGTAGCGCAAGGTCTCAGCGATCAATTATTGAAATGGAAAGGTATTGAGGCTACTGAAAAAATCGCCAACTCACCTAATTCCAAAATCATTATTATTGGTTCGGGAAAGGAAGGTCTGCCGGTTATTCTGGGAGGGAATAATTAACCCATAATGCCTAAAAGCAGGCTTTATAGAATCGTCTGAAAATTTGCTTTTCTTGGATGATGATGACATTGCCATTCAGCGTCTTTTATTAGATTTTGATCCCTAAAACTTTCAGGACAAAATGACAGCATTATTATAAATTGTATTAATGTTAGAAATAAATTAGACTATATCGCTATTAATTGATATTAGATCGTACTATTATTATGAGTAAAACCTAAGAATATACATTTGGGTAAAATACAGCAAAGGTAGAGGTTTAACTGCATATCTTCAATCATTTTCTGGTTATACACCCGGAAACCCTGATTTGCTGGCAATAAATACAGAGGCACTTTTAGACATCATCGAAATTGAAAACAGCACTGTTTACGAGCGCCTGTCAATTCTTCAGAATGTTCGTGCCGAAAGATATGAAATGTACTATGGAAATAACGGACTTCGCATGCGCTGTTCACAAATCAGGGATTATATTGCTTCACTTGATGAAGGCAAAAAGTCGAATGACTTTAAGAAAGTTCAAAAGATAGTTCAGAAAATACGGGGGGTTAATTTTGTTAAGAAGAAAAAACAAGTGGGTGGGGGAAACAAAAATATTTCTTCAAGCGAAAGAAGTTTCGGAGCTATACTTGGATACTGCAAAGAAGTGCTTGAGATTATTAAAACTATTCCAGCTTATACCCCGGGCAATATAAACTTATCAATTGCAAGCTTTTCTTTATTTCTGTCTGAAGTAGAATAAAAGAATAGCGAGCAGCAGAAAAATATTTCTTGCTTGAAGATGCAAGAACTTCAAGAAGAGAAAAATACAATCAGCTTAAAGAGCGTATACAGAAAGTCAAATCATCACTTGCCTCGCAGTTTGGAAAAAACAGCAGCGAATATAAAGACGTAGTGAAATATTAAAACCTTTTTTAATATATCTGCTTCCGCATTGCTCAGTCCCGCCGAGCAACTCACTGCTTACCCGTAACTATACCGCAAACCCGATCTAAAGTATAAGTTAATAAATATCAAATGCTGTCAATATAAAAACCTTCATTTAAGTTGATATTTTTTTCTCTCTTTTAAGAATTAGACACCCGTATAATTTCTTATTTATGAAAATTCTCCATTTAAATCTTTCTTTTTAATGCAATAAACAAACAAAGACCTACTGGCATATATGTTGGTAAAAATACTGCAAGAGATTTTATCCTATAAATGAAAGCAAAATAAAATGATAAAAGGAGCAGTAAAAATAGATGGCAAAGTTTGTAAAGGCTGCGAGCTTTGCATGGTTGCATGTCCGCAGGATGCACTAGCTCTCTCACCAAATTTTAATGAAAAAGGTTATCGTTACGTCGAATTGATTTACGATGTCTGTACCGGCTGCACAAATTGCGCACTCGTATGCCCCGAAGCAGCAATAACAGTTTATCGGCAGCCTAAACCTGTAAAAAAAGTTCAGGCAAAATAATTTTATCAGTAAAAAAAAACTGAAAAGGATTTTTATGGAAATGAAGGAAAAAAAAACCGGTGAAGCCCGTTTAATGAAAGGCAACGAAGCACTTGCCGAAGCAGCGATATGCGCCAATCTTGATGCTTATTTCGGATATCCAATTACACCTCAATCAGAAGTGTTGGAATATCTCGAAAGAGAAATTCCGAAACGCCACGGATTAGTACTTCAGGCAGAAAGCGAAATTGCTTCAATAAATATGGTTTATGGAGCTGCTGGTGCAGGCGCAAGAGTAATGACCTCCTCATCGTCACCCGGAATAAGTTTAATGCAGGAAGGAATTTCATACATAGCATCAGCTCAACTTCCATGCCTGATAGTAAATGTTGTACGCGGTGGACCCGGATTGGGCACGATACAACCTTCTCAAGGTGATTATTTTCAGGCCACAAAGGGAGGTGGTCATGGGGATTATCACCTTATTGTTTTAGCTCCCGCTTCTGTTCAGGAAATGGCGGATTTTGTGTTCGATGCTTTTCGACTTGCGGAAAAATACCGAAACCCCGCAATGATTTTATCAGATGGTGCGCTCGGTCAAATGATGGAAAAAGTTATTCTTCCGGAAGAAGGCTCGCTGCCAAAATCTCCCGCCCCCTGGGCAACTACGGGTAAGACTAAAGATAGAGATCATAATATTATTACCTCTTTATTTATTCAACCTGAAGAAATGGAAAAAATTAATCTTCAATTGCAGGAAAAATATAAAGCAATGCAGTGTGAAGTCAGATACGAGGAAATAAAAACAGAAGATGCTGAAATTCTTCTTGTTGCCTTTGGACTTTCGGCTCGCATCTGCCAAAAGACGGTTGATCTAGGCAGGGAAAAAGGAATTAAAATAGGGTTACTCAGACCAATTACTTTATATCCATATCCTTATCAAAGAATTTCAGAATTAGCCGAACAAGTTCAATTTATCTTAACAGTTGAATTGAATGCCGGTCAAATGGTAGAAGATGTGCGCCTTTCTGTGGAAGGTAAAGTTCCTGTTTATTTCAAAGGAAGAATGGGAGGAATGATACCCTCACCTGAAGATATTCTTCAGGAAGTTGAAGTTCACTATTCAAAACATAACGTAATGCAGGATTAGGAGATTGATATGAATGAAAAATTGTATTTAGATCCCGAAGCAGATACAGATCTCGAGCAAGTTTATTGCAGGCCCGATACTCTTACAGATGTTCCTTTTCATTATTGCCCCGGTTGTGGACACAGTGTGGTTCACAAAATTTTAATGGAGGTTGTTGAAGAATTAGGAATACAAGAAGAAACAATTGGCGTAGCCCCGGTTGGCTGTTCTGTTTTTGCTTATCATTATATGAATGTTGATATGCAGGAAGCTGCTCACGGAAGAGCAAGTGCTGTTGCAACGGGGATTAAAAGAGTGCTCCCCGAAAAATATGTGTTCTCCTATCAAGGCGATGGCGACCTTGCTGCAATCGGCACTGCAGAAACAATTCACACAGTTAATCGCGGCGAAAATATTTTGATGGTCTTCATCAACAATGGAATTTACGGAATGACCGGCGGTCAAATGGCACCTACAAGTTTGATCGGGCAGGTGACTTCCACCTCCCCCTACGGAAGAGATGCAGCACAGGTTGGCAACCCTATTAAGATTGCTGATTTACTCTGCTTACTTCCCGGCGCTTATTATGTAACAAGGCAGGCTGTTTATAATCCAAACACAGTAAGAAAACTTAAGAAGGCGTTAATAAAATCATTTGAATATCAAAAACAGAAAAAAGGAACTTGCTTTGTTGAAGTAGTTTCAAATTGCCCTTCCGGTTGGAAGATGACACCTGTTGAAACAATTAAATATCTTGAAGAGAAAATGATCCCGGCATATCCGCTTGGTGACTTAAAAGTTCCTCAAAATTAATTCGCAGCTTTAGATAAGGAATTTAAATATGACAAAAGAACATGAAATAATTATTGCTGGTTTTGGCGGGCAGGGCGTCCTTTCAATGGGGAAACTGATTGCCTACGCCGGAATGATAGAGGGCAAAGAAGTTAGCTGGATGCCCTCTTACGGTCCCGAAATGCGAGGTGGAACGGCAAACTGTATTGTAATTGTTTCCAACTCAACAATCAGTTCACCTTTGGTTTCAAAATTTGATACAGCGATTTTACTAAATCAACCCTCTCTTGAAAAATTCGAAAATGCAGTTAAACCCGGGGGATTATTAATTTATGAACAATCTACAATCATAAATCCTCCAACAAGAACAGATATTGAAATCATCTGCATCTCCGGCAATGAAGAGGCTGATAAATTGAATGCAAAACAAGTTGCTAACATGGTACTTGCAGGAGCATTTCTCCAAAGGAGACCGATATTAAAAATCGAAACAATTGTAGAAGCACTTAAAAAAGCTCTCCCTCCCCGCAGACATAATATGATTCCTTTAAACGAGCAGGCTCTATCTCGCGGCGAAGAAATAGCAAAATCAATTGAAAACATTCCAGCATAAAAACAATGAGGATAAAAATGGCAGAATTAGAAATCAAATGCCAGCATGCTTGTAAAAATACTTGTGCAACTTTAAATGAAGCACTTCGTCGCGAAACTTCTATGGCAAGGTTTTACGAAAGTGTAGTTGAGGAATGTAATATGCCCGATGTTAGTTCCTATATCAATGAGCTTGTTGAAGAGAAAAGAAAAGTAATACTTAGCTTAATTCAAAAACTTAATGAAATTCATGTGCGTTCGCAGGCAATAGATGGCGTAGCTTCAAGCTTTAACAACATAGACGGCTAATTTGGATTAGCAAGCCGTAATTGCTATATTTGCACACGAAATTTGAAAATAAAAGTTAAATCGCGATGGAGTTCCACAATACGAATAGCTTGATAACGGACTCAAAAAATTGAAATTAAATCGCGGGGTGGAGCAATTGGTAGCTCGTCGGGCTCATAACCCGAAGGTTGTAGGTTCAAGTCCTGCCCCCGCTACTAAGAAAGCCTGATTCTGAAAAGAGTCAGGCTTTTTAATTTTATAATTGAAACTCTTGTGGGATATTTTCTCGACTTATAATATTTCAAGAAACAATTAATAAAGGAACATTTTTAAAATAAAAAACCCGGTTCTCTCAGCCGGGTTTTTTAAAGGAGATCGATTTAAGATAGTTTACTATAGCATCGTTCTATATAAAGCTTTTATACCAAACAAATTTAAATTACTACTGCTGCTAAAAATCACATTGTAGTCGCCTTCAATTCCTAAAGAATGGTTGGGATTTCCGATAGGAATAAAAAATCCCATTCCGATAGCACCATTAAAATTTTCTGTCAATTTTCTTTCAGAAAATAATACCGTATTTACATCATTGGAACCCTGGCTTGGGGAACTAATAAAATTATAGCCAACTGATAGCTTTATAAATGGAGTAAGAAAATCATTCTGTTCGTAAGAAGCTACGTGAGAAATTCCTATTGAATACATATTTAAAGAGTGCCGGGCAATACTTGAAAAATTTTGGTCTAATAAGTTTCCCGATGCAGAAGCTATTGCACTGCTGATTGATTGTCCCGTATAACCGATGCATACAGCAAGCGAATAATTATCGTTGAATTTGAATCCGTACTCAGCTCCAAAAGAATATCCAAGCACAGTTTCGGTGCTTGCGAATGAATTAGCGTTGGGAATAACACCCCCTCCGTTTAATTCCACAAAAGTCTGGGCTTGCGAATAATTATATAATGCAAGTGCAATAATCATTGCTGCATTTAATTTTAATCTTAATTTCATTCTCGTCTTTCGTTGCCTTATTTTTTATTAAAAATATTTACGGTTTTGATTAGACAAATGAAATGCCATCCTGCTGACATCAAATTTTCAACCCAAATCAACAATCGGGAAATAAGGGTTGATTTATTTTAAGACATTCGATTCAGAAAAGTCCATTGATAGACAAACCAAAAATAGCCATGAAATAATTTGAGCTCGATCAAATTAGAAATTCAGAAAATATTTGAGCGATTTGGGAGGAGGGGAGGAAGAGTAATTCAGAAAAGATTATTGCTGCTGCCTTCATAGGAGCCGACAAATCCCGTCAAGCCTTCCGAATTGAGTGCGCTTAATAATCTTGGATCGAGTTGAAGTGCTTTGGCGAAATCAGAGTATGCTCCTTTTTGATCATTAAGTGAGAATCTTATTTTCCCCCGTCTGTAGTAAGCTTCAGCAAAATTTGGATTGAAAGCTATTGCAAGTGTGAATTCATCAAGTGCGGAATTGAAATTTCTTTCTAAACTATTTTTGTTGCCTTTTGTATAATGTTCAATTGCTTTTTGCTGGTTCAAACAAGCCTTTTGTTGAAAATCCATATCTAAAATTTTTTAACTGATTGATTTGAGTTTGATTTATTTAACAACAATAATGCCATCGGGATAATTTATTTTCTGCTATTAATTTCAAGTTTCTATTTTAACAACTGACACTATTTATAACAATTTTACAGCCTGATGGATTAATAAGGTAATTTTTAATTATTAAATGCTGAATTCCAAATACATTTTTATGTGCCGAATGATTTTTCCAATTCGAAATATTATTGCAAATTATTTATCCAAGTTTCAAAGAGTTATTTAATTTAAAATTTCATCTTGTTTGTTGAAATTAATTTGCACTTTGTTAATGGATAAATCTGACTGTTAAATATGAAAAATATTTCGTTAAAAAGAATTGACGACGTTTGCATCATTTCCATTTTGAATGAACGCGCAACTTTAAATATTTCTGAAGAATTAAACACGGTAATTATTGATTGTGCCCCAACCTGTTTAGATACAATAATTGACTTGAGCCGCTGTAATTTTATTGATTCTACTTTTATCGGCAACCTGATTTCTGTTTCCAAAAAACTTAAAGAAAGTAAAACCAACCTTTTTCTCATTAAACCTGAAGAAGAAGCGTTTCAAATTATTGTAAGGATGGGGGTGAAGGAGGTTTTTAATTTTTTGGAATCCCCTGCTGATTTATTGCGACGCAAATGATTTTCTTTTTTAAAGCATTTTCTAAATATTCACTGAGGCAAAAATGGATTTGATATTATTTCTTACCGGGCTGTTACAAATTGGACTTTCATTAGTGCTAGGGGTGCTGTTTATTTATGGCGCATATAAATTGTTCTACAGTATAATTCTTAAAATGGATGACGTCAAATCACTGCAAAGCAATAACACTGCGGTTGCAATTTTGAATGCATCAATAATTATTTCTTTGATAATAATAATTAAAAATTCAATTGATCCGGCAGTAACAATTTTTTCAAACACACTGCGTTCGCCAAACAGTTCAGCGTCAGATTTTCTGATGACTGCAATATTAATTCTGCTTCAAATACTTGTTGCTGGGGTTGTGGCTTTTGGCTCCATTTACCTGGCAATAAAATTTTTCACCTGGCTTACTAAAGACTTAGATGAGATTGAAGAGATAAAAAAGAATAACATTGCCGTAAGTATAGTGATGGCTTTTGTGGTTTTTTCGGTTGCGCTTTTAATTAACAGCGGAATTGAAACTTTACTCGATTCTCTGGTTCCTTTTCCACCAACCTCAATTCTTGAAATTGGCAGATAGGATTCTTATTAGAAAGTTAAATACTTAGATGAGTGTTAATACTAACGGCTGTCTTAAAGCTTCGTTAATTGGCTGCGGTTCTATAGCTTTTCTTTCATTTGTGCTTTTTATTCTGGTTCTTTTATTTTCAACAAACTTCACATTCGAGACTTCGGACACAATAAAAACAGATGGCAATTTTTCCATAAAAGATTCATCCCTCGCATTTGACGAAATAATTACGACAAAATATTCCTGGCTGTTTGTGGATGAATTTCTCAAAACAAAAAAAGTTTCTTTAACTTTAGATATTTTAAAAAAGGATGTAGACGATGCTCTTAATTATCTTGAGATGATTGGAAAAATGTCTTATGAAGAATTGGGAGTGAAAAATAGTAATCAATACAACGATCCACTTTTTGAAAGCAAAGAAGTTTGGGATAAAATTTATAAAAGAGTTTACAGTCAAGGGATACCACAGTTTGAGAAAATAAGTGACGGCTTCAATAAAATATTCGCATCTGAAAACTTATCGCTGAAAAACAGAATATTGTTTTTAATTACTTTTGTCCAAAACATTGAGTACAAAAGACCCGGAGGATCGCTCGATCTATTGCCCCCCATTGCAACACTTGCTAAAAAATATGGTGACTGTGATACAAAAACACTTTTGCTTTACATCCTTTTAGAGAAAATGAAAATTGATTGTGTTTTATTCTGGAGCTATAATTATAAACATGCTATGCTCGGTGTGGCTTTAAATGCAAGTGGTGATTATAAAACATATAGAGGGAAAAAGTACTATTTCCTTGAAACTACTTATCCAAATTGGGGCATCGGGCAGCTCGCTCCGGATACGGATAACCTTAACTATTGGTACATCACTGATCTCGATGAGAATTTGCTGAATGATAATTACTTTGAGGATACTGAGATTCAAAAAAAGGACAATGAAAATAAGAATAAAAAACCAAGTCCTGCACGACATTAATTTTTTTAAACAACATCCATTAATTGATTTGACTGAGAAAGGTCAGCAGGAGTGATATAATCATAGGGCTTATTAAATTCTTTTTCGAAATTAATTTTTCGGAATGCTGCATCATAAAAAAATCGTGCTGAGAATTCACTGCAAGTCATAGCTTTTGCATTTGTGCTGAATAATTTTATTCGGAATATTTTATATAAGACCAGACCCAAAATATTAAGTTTATCGTAGGGTCGTCCGATATATCTAATAATATTTTCTTTAACATTAGCCACAGTTTCTTTGGATCTCCGTACTTTGCATTTATTCAACTCAGAATATTTTCTTTTTCTAATATCGAACCCGCTGCCCCATGCTTCGCCAACGATCACGTATTTTTCACACAATTCTAAAACAATACCCGCGTGTGAATACTTTGACCCTGTAAAGAACTTAACTAGTCTATCGAATAATCCGTTATTTGAAAATAATACAAGATCACCCGGTTGATACTTTTCGGCTTGCACTAAATTTTTATCATTATTCATTTTCTTAAGGTTTGTTTTTACGGTTGTTTCAGATTAGGAACCTATTAAAGTGTTATGATTGATGATATTAATTCGGTTAAGCAGCCAACTTTCAAATATCGTTGACTGGACTTTTAAAATAATACTGTTTAGAAATTTTAAATTTAATATTTTTTAGAGGTTGATTGTTTAATATTTTTTTCGATTATGAATTACAGATTTGTCCAAACATTATTCTGTTTTACTTGTTCATCTTTTTTAATAACTTGATAAAAAGATACTATAAAATATTATTACAGTAAAAGCGATGGAACCAGAAAAATTTGACTTATTTATATTTTTATTAAAATTAAAATCCTATCTTGTTGGGATAATTGATTCACCGGAAGATTGTGAAACAGATTTTCAATACACCGAAGAATTTCTTGAAAGAAAACTTCCTGAAAGAAAGGATGAAATAATTGAAATGCTTCGCCGCAATAATATTGAGGGCGATTGTGATATAGTTTTCAACGAAAAAATTCATTTCAAATTTCGTGAAATAACACAGGCTGATGAAAAAATTATTAATCTCGAAGCTGTGCTTAATAAACTTGATATTAAAACACATCACCTTGTTTCAGATGCCAATATAATTTCTAATTATCAGAAACTTCGCGAAGAAAAACTTAACAGTATTCTCACCCTTCTCTTCGAACTTGCCAAAGGCTGGGCCGAACATAGAGAGCTAGAAAACCAATTTGACAACTATGCGATCCTTGATGAAGAAGAAATGATTAGGCCCGAAGAAGAAAAAAAATTACTAACCCTCGATAAGAAAACTTTACGTTCATTCCGGCTGATTTCTTCTAACTCTGAAAAATATATTGATCAAATGATTGACTACTATTTTAACTACGGCGGCAATCAAAATCTTGACGAATTTGTGGAGGATATAAAAAAAATCGGCGAGGTTTTAAGGAACAAATATGTCGAATTATTCAGAAGGCACGGATTGGACAGTGAGATTTCCTAATAGGAGTATCTTTCTTTACTTTTAAAACAGACCAACCAAAGTTAAAATTCTAACCTTGGCTGAGTATCAGGCTTTCTTTTTTTTTGCTCTTTGTTAGACTTCAGGAAATCGCCAAATGCCTCCTGCGATATAATAAATATCTTACCAACACGTTCTGCTTTTAACTTACCGGTCTTAATATAATAAAGCACACCCGATCGGCTTATCTTTAACAATTTGGCGACATCTGCAACACTAAAGTATTCTTTCATAAAATCAGCTTTTTAGTTTTTAGCTATTTTTAAAAGAGATCACTGATAACTTAAGAAATTATTACCTCTGATTCCATAATTGAAATTTTACTTATGTCACTTTTACAAAGTAAGATTTACAAGTGAAGATTCTTTATTTCACAATACTGAATAAATTGAAGCAATTCAGAAAGGTTTTTTGTTAAGTTGAAACAATAACGAACTAACATGAAATTTAATTGAATAGATATGAGACATTATTTGTCAGATGCTAAATCAAGTATAAGTGGCATAATTTATGTCTGAAACAATACAGAATAAAATTAAATATTATTTGGAATAAACAATGCAAGAAATAAGAGAAAAAATTAAGCAGTTCATCGAGGAAGGGTATAAAAGTGCTGTTAAAGAAGGAAGCCTCGACAGCACCTTCGTTACTATGCGAATCTGGAACTTTCTCATCGAGAAAGACGCTTTAAATTTTAATCAGCCTGATGTTAGAAAAAAAGAAGTTAAACCATTAAACAATGTTCTTCAGCACGATCAAAATCTTTAGCTATAAATAGTCCGTCATCATCCTCCTCCTAATATAACCGGCAGTGCGCATCTGCCGGTTTTTTTTCTCTCCGCTTATTACCTTAATTTAAAATTGAAAACAATATTTATTGTTTTGTTTAAATCACTTTTTTGGGGCTATTCTTGCACATAAAATTATTACTAATTGCTTTTCTGCCAATACTTATTTATCAAGGCTGCTTAAATGTAAATTCAATGTATCTCGAGCAAGCTGATAAATTTTACAATGATAGTGAATTTACACTTGCTTGTGAATATTACGATAAAGCTATCTCGGAAACGCCTTCAAATCAAAAAGCACTTTATGGAAAAGCAAAATCACTTTTTAATCTCGGCAAAACCGCAGAAGCTATTAGTTTTTTTACACTTGCCATTAATAATGATAATGATTTTTATGAAGCTTACTATAACAGAGCTTATTCCTATCTACAGATTAACCAAATTGACTCGGCGCTGATTGATATAGACCGTGCAATAGAATTAGTTGATACTTTAAGCGATGCTTTTTTTCTTCGTGCTTATTTAGAATCACTTTCGGGTAATTATGAAAAAGCAATTAATGATTATGACAGATGTATTTTTCTTGATCCTTCAGACTCTCGTTTTTATATTAATCGTGGAAATGTAAAGAGCGTTATTGCAGATAATACCGGAGCCATTGTAGACTACACCAGAGCAATACTAATTGATTCAACAAACATTAATTCTTATTTAAGTCGTGCAAATGAATATGGAATAATTGGGGACTATCTTCAGTCTGCACGTGATTATGAAAAAGTGTTATCATTCAATCCCAATAATCTCGAAGTATTAAGCATACTTGCAGAAACAAAAATTAAATTGAACGATCTTGCAGGTGCAGAAAAAATTTATACTGAAATTATTAAACTAACACAAGGAAATGCAAAAGTATTTTACTCAAGAGGATTGATAAAAATTCAGCTCGGTAAAAAAAATGAAGGCTGCAGCGACTTACAAGCAGCCGGGGAAATGGGATTGTTTGAGGCTTATGAACAAATTCAAAAAAATTGTGGGAAAGGGAAAAAGTGAAACAAAATAAAATAACCAAATATTTAACAAGTTTATTTTTTCTATCTGGGTTGACTCTTTTATTATTATCATCAGTAGATTGTGCCGACGAAAAGTCAAACAGACTCACACTAATTTCTAAATATAAATTAGATATCCCCGAACCCTCCGCACTTAGTTTAAGTGCCGATACAAACAGTTTGTGGACAGTCAGTGATAATAACAGCACAGTTTATTTAATTTCGTTAACAGGCAAAATTCTTTCAAGTTTCGTTTTAGCGAATGCTCAGGATTTGGAGGGGGTTGAGTTTGTTAATGATTCTACTCTCGCGGTTGTTTCTGAATTTTCTGATGAAATCATAATTTGTTCGCTGCAAGGTGTAGAAAGAGACAGACATAAAATCATTTCAAAACAGAATGATAACCAGGGATTAGAAGGGGTTGCCTTTAAAAAGGACAGCAGCTCTTTTTGTGTTATTAATGAAAAAAATCCATCTCTGCTCATCGAACTGACAAACGATTTTATCGAGACACAACGAACAACGATCACCGCAATGTCCGATATATCTGATATTTATTATGACAACGATGAAAATATTACATGGCTGCTAAGTGATGAGGATCATGCAATATTTAGGTTTAATTCAGAAGGTGTTTTTATAGAAGAACTCTCGCTTGATGTTTCCCAACCGGAGGGTTTGGCCTATGATAAACAAAACAATTTTATTTATGTCGTTTCGGATAAAACAGGTGAGTTGTTTATTTACAAATTGGAATAAAGTTTTGCAATGAGTTCAATTTGCTGTCACTCCGTTATGTTATAATACGGAGTGACAGAAATTGATTGAGGTAGGTTATCTGCTGTTTCCGTAAATTGTTACATTAGCTTTTCCGTTAGGACCATCTGCGCTTACAGTAATTGCAACCGGGGTAGAAACATCCACTGTATCTTCAACATCATAAACTAAAAAGTTAAATTGTGTCCACAGTTGGTTTTGTGTATCAGGAATTTCAAAATTCAATTCACCAAGTGCGGCAACATTCTCTCCATCAACAGTTACAGAAACGGTTGTCCCGCCTGCTAACGGATTTCCATTTTGGTCACCGACATAGTAATTAAAACTTTGTGAACCGGCGTTTGGAATATCAAATGTAACAGGATCAATAGTTACCACAGGGACTCCAGAAAATAACACATAAATATCTCTGCTAATATTCTGCGAATTTTCATCTATTGTTGTGCCGGTAATCTTGGCAAAACCTTCACCAAAAAATGGATCTACAGGGTGAGGCAGCGCAGAAATTAATTCCACAGTTCCAATTCCTAGTGCGTTTGTTTGAGTTGAGCCGGCAATATATCCACCAGTAGAAGTAAAATAGACTGATGTGTTTTCTCTTACAGGATTTGCATATTTATCACCAACATAGGCTGAAATAGGATCTATTAGACCAAAAATATTAAAGCCAGGAAAATTCAATAACTCGGGAGCGATACTGAAATGGTCATAATCCGGTAAACCACCATGGATTGAAATTGCAACCGGCAAAGAAGCTATGGTTTTGTTGGGTAAAAATACTTCTGCGATTATCTGCACAACACCGGCTTTATATCCGCTTGTCAAATTAACCGTAGCCTGACCGAGATCGTTTGTTTTAACAACTGCAGGGCTTATTTCTTCACCCCCACCCGGCGATGTACCAAACCTGAAAAAAACATCCACCGAGTGATCTATATCCATCGGAACGCCGGCTGAATCCTGCACTTCAAAAACGAGCTGGGCTGTTTCAACATCGCCGCTTTCCTTAACACCGATTATTGCTGTTGTCTGTGCAGCCAGATAAACAGTGACAGGATCGCCGGATGGTTTTGTTCCGCTCGTAATAGGTTCCAATTTGAATAATGGAATTGTGTTTATGGAGCCGGGAGTGATTGTAGCCGAACTTGTATCGGTTACAAATCCTCCTTTATAGGCAATAATTGTAAGGTTGGTGTTTGAGGCAAGATCAAACTCGAATGAGTACTTACCCTGATCGTCAGTAAACACTCCTTCGTCAATTTGATTTCCGACAATTCTAACGATTGCGCTGTCCAAGGGTATTCCGGTCAGGTTACTTATCACCTGCCCGCTAACGAACGTAATCGAACTTGTCGAGTCTCCTCCAGTGCCGTTATTGTTGTTATTATTAATACCTGCAGAGATAACTTCCTGATTATCCTGACAGCTATTAACAATAAAAGTCGCTGAAATAATTAAGATTAAACCAACAATCATTTTAGCAGAATTAAATATTTTCATTTCTTCACCAGACTATTTTTATTCTCGAATAATAATTTTCTAATTAAACAGAATTAAGTTTTTAATTTTGTAATAAATTAGATCAAGAATAGTGCCTGAAAAAAAAGTAGAAAAACCCCTATAATTAAAGAAAAACGTAATTATTACTTTGGGAAAAAGGTAATTTTTTTCTGTGCAGCTAAAAAATATTGATGAAGTTTGACTGATAAAACGAAAAATTTTTTATTACTGTACGGAGCTGATGAACAGGAAAGAATTTATTTATGAAATTCTTTAGCCGCTCAGTTAAGAACATCTGCCCGATTAGCGAGTGGTTTACCGAGCCATACCCACACAATAAAATCGACAATTGCCGGTTCGCCGCCAAGTTCGCGTAAGCGCGTGTTTATCTGTCCCCGATGATATGTGCTATGTGAAGATACTTGCATCATAGTTTCTTCCAATGTTGCTGCCACGACTTTTTTCCCAATTTTTCTTTCCCAAAACTTTGCCCAGGGAATTTCGATTATCTTCTCACCCTCCTTTTCTGTGGAGAGAAATAAATTTAGTTTTTCTTGATATTCCCTGCCCCATAATGCTATTGATTCTAAATTTGTAAATTCTTCCGGTTTGGGAATTTTGGGCGGGTGTTCGTCATAAAGATATAGATATGCATATTGAACTTGATGAAGATGATATAAAAGCTTCTTAATTCTTTCATCATTTTCTGTTTGAGGAAAACTTAAAACTTTTTTCCACACTTCAGAATCAGCCCAGATCATATGATTAAATAAGTTTTCTATCTGTCCGGATTTCAAAATAATTCCTTCAGCAATTTTTATTAAAAATAATATTATCCACTTCTAATAGATTATCAAGTCGAATTGTTAAACCAGTATCAGTTACTAAAAATTCAGTTTTATCTTTTGAGTACACATCGTTGATTATACACTCGTTAGTTTCAATTTGTTTTTTATCATTAAAGTAAACAAGCTTGATTTTTTGTTTCCTTAATGCACGAACTTCTAATTCATCATGAAGTCCGCAATCAATTGGATTATATTCATTATTCATAAAACAGTGTTCCTCATTTTTTCATATACTTCCAATTTCGGGATTTTCCTTCGGTCATCCACTCAATTGCATTAGCCATTCTGCGATTTCTCGTTTCATCTGACTTCGCTTCTTCAATCCATTCAACATATTCTTTTTTGTGCGACGGACTGAAGCTCTCAAATGTTGAAAACGCTTTTTTGTTTTTCTTAAGTGCCATTAAAAAATATTCGGGTGTTTTTATGTCTGAATTTTTGTTGGTAGATTTTCTTGTTGGAAGCTTTATTCCATTCTCATTTAATGTCATAGCATCTTTAATATTAGTCATAATTTTTTTGTCTGATGGTAAATCTTTTAAAGAAGTAATTTTACCATAGTGTCCCATTGCAGATTCTGTTTTTGCGTTTGCTATTAATGTTTTGTCTTTCATCAGTGCAGCTTTCCAAAAGCCAAAAGAACAATGATGCTTAAATGCTGCCATATCACACATAGGACCTTTGTACTCAAAGTGCGGAAATCCCCATTTGATAGTTTCCTCAACATCGGGACAAGCTTTATGAATAAGTTTTCTGATATGAATTAAAATTGGTCTTGCAAAATCAGCAGATTTAGAAATGTATAAATCTACTCGTGGATCTTTATTTAACATCTTTAATACCTGTTTGAATTGAATATACACTCTATTTTTTGTTGTAAAAGTTAAAGTCCCGTTCTTCAATTTCTTTTTCAGTTTTGTTTTTTAATTCAAGTTCATCAAGAATCTTAATTTCAAAATTATCTTTGCCAAGTTTTTTAATCACCCATCAATTCCTGGTAAGGAAAACTTTCCATCGCTAAAGTAAATTCAAATCTTCTAACAACCGCAGGTAAGTTTTTACTTGTACCAATGTACATTTTCTTTTTTGTCTATAATTCTATTCTCTATTTTTATCAATCCAGTATCCCCAAAGAATAATAAGCCATTGTGCATTACCGACTATTCCTATAGCTTCAATTGAAGGGGGTGGCGGTCCAACAAGATTTGAAACATACATTGCAGATAAGAATATAATTAATCCGATTAAAGAATAGGTGCCCATTTTATTTTTAGCTTTCGTTGCTTTGTAGTAAAAGTAAACTCCCAAACTAAAAATGAATCCTTCTAAAAGTATTGTTGCTGCAAAATTATTCCATAAACCAAAACCAACTTTAAGCCTATAACCCGGAAATATCGGCAGATCAGAAATGTGAACTATAAGATCCAAAACCCAATGGCTTAGCACCAGCAGACCAAGAATTATTGCTGTCTTAATTTTCTTTTTAAAAAGAAAGTAAACAGAGCCAAACAGAACAGTCCAAACAAATACGCCAAATAAACTGTGTGTAAAAGGGTAATACGTAAAATCTAATGGAGTAACAGCAGTAGCACCTGGATTTATTTCGGCTTTCTCAATTCCAAATAAAATGAGTATCGGCCAGATAAGGTCAATCCACTGAGCTGCCATAAAATATGTTCCGAGCGATGCTGAGCTTTCAAATTTTTTGCCTGCAAAACCGGCACCGAAATGTCCGATAAACATATATGCCTCTGACTTTTATTTTCAAGTAAATATAAAATAGTGATTACATCAATTGATTATTTCAACAAGTGCCCATTTTAATTTGTTATTGTAGAAAGGGTCATTTTTAATAAAAGCTTCATAATTAAAAATTGCCAGAAAAGTAAAATTATATTTATCATACTTTTCAGCTAAATTTTGAAATAACCAGGGACCTTTGACAATATTAGTACAAAGTTTAAAAGATTGGTGCTCAAGTTGTTTGTAAGTACTCGCAGTCAATTTGGAAGTGAAGGAAATATCGTAATGAGCTTCATCTTCATATCGCAGTAATTTTGATAAAGATTTTTTATCAACAGAAATATTTAATATAATCTTATCAGCAATTTTTTTTGCAAGAGATTTTTTATCTGCATTGATGATTAGTCGAACGTGTGCCTCTTTAGTAATCAAGTAATGCCTGTTAAATTTATGTTTTCGATGTTATCAAACATAATTATTTGGGTTTCATTTAACAACAAAACTAAAAAAATTGCTTTAGAGTTTGGTAAAGATTATATTTCTCTTCCAAAAAGAGACTGATTGAACAAATCAAAAAATAAAATTCCGGTTGTAGTAATTTCAAAATTTAAAGTGCGAGCCGCTCAAGGAGTGGCTATTTTTTTATCTAAACAATAGTGTTAATGCCTTTGAGAAAATTGAGAAATATATTGTAGAACTAGAGAAAAAACTCACCCTAAATCCCTCTCTTAAAAAGAGAGGGACCTTTAAACTGTCTTAAGCCCCTTCTCTTTGTAAGAGAAGGGGTTGGGGATGAGTTAAAATAACTTACACTATAGTAAACCATTTAAATTGGTAAATACGACTATATGAATAAACAAAAAACAAAAGCTAAACTGATCCTTGAAGACGGAACCGATTTTTCCGGTTATAGTTTTGGCTATGAAGGAAACACCAACGGCGAAGTTGTGTTTAACACCGGAATGGTTGGTTATCCTGAAACAATGACTGATCCATCTTATCGCGGACAAATACTTGTTTGCACTTATCCACTTATCGGTAATTATGGAATTCCATCTAAAGAAAAAGAAAATGGATTATATAAGAATTTTGAATCAGATAATATTCATTGCCGTGCTTTGATTGTTACTGATTATTCGTTTGAGTACTCACACTGGAGTGCTGAACGTTCTTTATCCGATTGGATGATTGAAGAAAAAATTCCAGGTATTTATGGAATTGATACCAGAATGCTAACTAGAAAACTTCGTGATAAAGGAACGATGCTTGGCAAAATTGTAATTGATGAAAAAAGTAAAATTGAGTTTGAAGATCCAAACAAAACAAATCTTGTTGGCGAAGTAAGTGTTAAAGAAGTTGTTGAATACAAAGCTGGTAAGCAAAAAATAATTCTCGTGGATTGCGGAACAAAGAATAATATCATTCGCGCTTTTCTTGGCAGAGATATTACAGTTATTCGAGTTCCATATGATTATGATTTTACAAAGATAGAAGCAAACGGCATTGTAATCTCAAATGGTCCGGGTGATCCAAAACTAAATACAAAAACTATTGAACATGCTAAGATTGCAATGCAATCTAACAAGCCTATTCTCGGCATTTGTCTTGGCTCTCAAATTCTTGCTCTTGCTGCTGGAGCTGATACTTATAAATTAAAATATGGTCATCGCGGACACAACCAGCCCTGTAATGAACTTGGAACAAAACGCTGCTACATAACTTCTCAAAATCATGGTTATGCTGTTGATGCAAAAACCTTAGCACAAGATTGGCGCGAGTGGTTTGTAAATGATAACGACGGAACGAATGAAGGAATAATTCATATATCAAAACCATTTTTTGCTTCACAGTTTCATCCGGAAGCATCTCCTGGTCCAGACGACAGCGAATTTATATTTGATATGTTTGTTAGAGCTTTAAAATAAACTCCGTGGCTCTCCGTGATTGCCTCTGTGTTTCTCCGTGCAAGAATTCTTACACTGAGAACCACAGAGAAATACTGAGAAAGAAAAAAGATTATGATTAAAAAAGGTAAACCAAAAAAAGTTTTAATTCTTGGCAGCGGTGCTTTGCAAATCGGGCAGGCAGGAGAATTTGATTACTCCGGTTCGCAAGCTATCAAAGCACTCAAAGAAGATGGGATAACGACAGTACTTGTCAATCCGAATATTGCAACAATTCAGACATCAGAAAATTTTGCTGATAAAGTTTACTTTGTTCCAATCAAAACTGAGTTTGTTGAAAAGATAATTCTCAAGGAGCAACCTGATTCTATCCTGCTGCAATTTGGTGGACAAACAGCGCTTAATGTTGGTGTGGATTTATACGATAAAGGAATTTTAGACAAGTATAATATTAAAGTTTTGGGAACTCCGGTTGAAACTATAAAAGACACTGAAGATAGATTATTGTTTAGTGATCGTGTTGCAGAAGTTGGATTAAAGATTGCAAAAAGTAAAACGGCAAAAAGTGTGGATGAAGCTGTAAAAGCAGCTGAAGAAATTAATTTCCCTGTTATGGTGCGTATCGCTTATGCACTCGGCGGATTAGGATCCGGGATTGTAAACAACAAACAGGAGTTGACTGAGAAAGCGCGAAGAGCTTTTTCATTCACAAATCAAATTTTAATTGAAGAATCACTTTATGGCTGGAAAGAAGTTGAGTACGAAATTGTTCGTGATAATTATGACAATTGTATTACAATCTGCTCGATGGAAAACATTGATCCGATGGGAATACACACCGGCGACAGCGTTGTAATTGCGCCGGTTCAAACATTATCTGCAAAAGAAAATTTTAAACTTCGATCTATTGGAATAAAATTAATCCGCCACCTTGGAATTATTGGCGAGTGTAATATTCAATACGCTCTTGATCCAAATTCTGAAGATTA
>DAOLIQ010000059.1:0-21561 GCA_035328465.1 Ignavibacteriaceae bacterium
AGTCTATAAAAAATATTTTTCCTGCTCCTGTTGTTCCAATAGTTGCATACCAGCTTACTCCTCCATCTGTGGTCTTATAGATTGCGTTACTGCCTCCTATAAATCCTGTAAGACTATCAATGAATAGAAGATCACTGCCTCCGGGCGCATCGGCAACTTTCTCCCAATCTATTCCGCCGTTGGTTGTTCTGTACAATAAACCGCTTAATACAAATCCTGTAGTCTCGGTTATAAAGTAAACATCACTAAAGTTATCGTTTAGAAATATTTTTTCCCAGTTGTCTAATCCACCCGTCCTTTTATAAAAGTTAAGTGCATAAAATCCGCCTATTTCATCTCCACAAGAATAGCCCGTTCCATCTTCAAGAAGTTGTATGTGCCACTCCCCACCCCAGTTGGCTGAGTTCGGGTTAAACCAGCTTTGCCCTCTGTTTGTTGTCTTTCTTATTTGATAAACATCCTGAACACTGTAGCCTGTATCTGCGTCTATAAAATCAATCCAGTTCGTTGCAGTAAAAGCAATCAAGTCAGGGTTACTTATCCAGCTTACGCCTCCGTCACTGCTGTAAACGTTTTTTCCTTCGTATCCTGCTGCTGCTATGTGAAGGCTGTCTATTATATCTATCGTGTAAAGTGATCTTGTATCTCCAGCTTGTGTTTGTGTCCAGCTATTTCCTCCGTCTGTTGTTTTTAATACTATTCCCCCTCCGCAGGCTATCATTCCGTATTGTTCATTCAGAAAATCCAGCGACCAGTAATGTTGGTTTACTCCGGGAAATACTTGCTGCCAGTTTATGCCCGCATCTGTGGTTTTAAGTAATGTTTGGTTCATTCCGCATACCCAGCCGAGTGTGTCGTTTAACATCTGCACCCCCCAAAGGTCTGTGCCGCTGCCTACTCCGCTTACTACTTGCTCAAATGTTTCTCCTGAATCACTTGAGCGAAGAATTAAGCCGTCATAACCCGTACAAATAACTAACTGTCCATTGTAGCTGTGTATTTTTAATAGAAGATTTGTTGTTGGAGTTTCGGCAATAGTCCAGTCATCTCCGCCGTTAGTTGTTTTAATTATAGCACCGCTTCCTCCGCAAGCCCAGCCTGTATCGGCGTTAATAAAATGCAGACCTATGTAATCTACTCTTGGTACTTTGGGGTTTAGTTCTGTCCAGGTGCCTGTGCCTGTTAGCGGGAAGTGACTTCGTTTTTCTTCGAGCATATCTTTGCCGGCGTAGTAATCTTCATAGCTTTGATAACCTTCCTGCAATGGTATACCTCTGCGGATTTGTAGTGGTTTGGTTGTATCGGGTTGCTGGGCAAAGACTAATGAAAGGATGTTAAAGAAAAAAAGGGAGAAAACTATTTGCGTGAGTTTTAGTTTCATTTTATTTCCTATACAATAATCAATAAATACAGATTTAACTTAGTTGTAATGTTGGTGAATATCAAAAATAAAATTATACATTGTAAGAAAACGAAATAGTATTTTTTTCCCCCTGAAGAACATTTTCGCGTTCTTGCAATATCCTTATATTTAGAATAAAATTATTAATTAATCATGAGTCTATGATGGAACCATTCAATAAATTTTTATCTAAAACGTTACTCCTTTTTCTTTTGCCCCTTTTGCTGGCAGTAATTCCCACCATACCTGATGAAGGAATGTACCCGCTTAGCGAGATCAGAAAACTTGATCTTAATTCTGCGGGACTTAAAATTGATATAGATGAAGTGTATAATCCCGATGGTGTAAGTCTGACTGATGCTCTTGTGCGTATCGGCGGCTGCACAGGCTCATTTGTTTCGGAGGAGGGGTTGATACTTACAAATCATCATTGTTCATTCGGTGCAGTACAAAAAGTAAGCACAGTTGAAAATAATTATCTTGAGAATGGATTAGTAGCAAAAACACGAGAAGAAGAAATTCCCGCCGCGGGATTGACTTGCCGCATTACTGTTTCTTATGAAGATGTTAGTACAAAAATTCTTTCCGCTGCAAATAGTGTAAATGATTTTACAGAAAGAATCAATGCAATCTCCGCAGCAATTAAACAGATCGTTTCGGAAGAAGAGAAAAAAGATTCGACAATTAAAGCTGAAGTTTCTGAAATGTTCGCCGGACAATCTTATGTTCTGTTTCGTTATAAAACCATTAATGATATCCGGTTAGTTTATGTACCCCCCCGGTCAATTGGTGAGTTTGGCGGGGAATCAGACAACTGGGTTTGGCCAAGACACACCGGCGATTTTTCTTTTCTTCGCGCTTATGTTGCTCCTGATGGTTCACCCGCGTCTTATTCAAAAGATAACGTTCCCTATCATCCTAAAAAATATTTGACTGTGAACCCTAATGGAGTTGATGAAGGAGATTTCGTTTTTGTACTCGGTTATCCCGGCAGAACTTTTAAAAATCAACCTGCACAGTTTTTAATTTATCAGGAGAAGTATCAACTACCTTATATTCAAAATTTATTTAGCTGGATGATTAATATGTACACAGAGGCGGGTACTAATGATCCGAAGTTAGCATTGGAACTTTCTTCGCGTATTAAAGGGCTTGCAAATACAGAAAAAAATTTTAGGGGGAAGTTAGTTGGGCTTTCGAGATTAAATCTTGTTGAGAAAAAGTTGAAAGAAGAGGAACAGCTTCAGACATTTATTAATTCAAATACCGAGTTAAAACAAAAATATGGAACAGTCTTGCCGGATATTGAAAAAGTTTATAAAGAAATCTTTGAAGCCGGAATGAAGCCGATGTTTCTTAATATGCTTGGAAGAAATGTAACCGCCTACAACCTTGCACGGATTCTTTACGAATATCGGAATGAAATTCAGAAGCCGGATCAAGAACGAAAAAAAATTTATGCTGCAACAAGCAGACAGCAGTTAATAAATTCAATAAACAATACTTTTTCTCAGTTCCTCCCGGAGCTTGATAAAAGGGTGATGAAGAAAATGTTCTCCGATGCAGTTAATTATAAAGAGATTTCCTTTAGTTTGTTAAATGAGTTCAGACATAGTGAGGATGCTGATGTAAAGCTTTCGGAATACTTTGATAAAGTTTACAGTGAATCTCTTTTGTTGAATAAAGAAAATTATATTTCATTGTTAGATAAATCAATTGACGAATTAAATAATTTGGATGATCCTCTGTTAAGACTTGCTGAACAAGTTGAACCGATGAAAGCGGAAGAGGAATTTAAATCTTCTGCACGGGAGGGGGAATTGAACATACTGCTTGCAAAGTTTCTTGAAGTAAAAAAACTCTGGCTAAATAAAAATTTTATCCCCGATGCAAATGGAACATTGCGACTGACTTATGGTTATGTGCGCGGCTACTCCCCTGCTGATGCGACTTATTTTTCACCTGTTACAACGTTAAAGGGAGTGATTGAAAAAGGGAAAAGCGAAGGCGATTATAAACTCCCGCAAAGCGTTCGTGAACTTTATGACCGAAAAGATTTCGGAGATTTCGTTGAAGAAGATTCAGGGCAGATACCCGTGGCAATACTTTATAACACAGACACAAGCGGCGGCAACTCCGGCAGTCCTGTGCTTGATGCAAACGGACAAATGGTAGCTATAAATTTTGACAGATGTTTTGAAGCAACGATAAATGATTATGCCTGGAGTGAAGATTACAGCCGTTCAATCGGCGTGGATATTCGTTATGTGCTTTGGGTGACACAGAAAATCGGCGGTGCAGATTTTTTGCTTGAGGAGATGGGGGTGAATTGAAATTCCGCCTTTAAAGAATTAGTGACTTTTTCGAATAGAGTTAATTTCCAATTCATTCCGGATTAAAAACTACTCCATTAAAATCATTTTTCTGCTTTGATGAAAAGCCCCTGCACGAAGCTCATAAATATAAATGCCACTACTTAGACGGCTGAAATAAGCTGCGTCAAATTGAACTTCATATAACCCTGGTTTTTTTTCTTCCTCAACCAAAACGGCAATTTTTTGACCTAATAAATTATACACATTTAAACTGACATGACTTTGCTCTGAAATCGAATAACTTATTGTTGTTACAGGATTGAAAGGATTGGGAAAATTTTGTTTTAATTCGAAATATTCTATTAGTGGAAAATAATTATGGTTTAATTCTGCAACTGTTTTTCTAGAACCATCAAAATCGATTTGAATCAATCTATACTTATATAATCCAGCCACATTTATATAGTCGGTAAACGAATAGTAGTTTCGTTCAGTAGATGTTCCTTTACCAGGGATAAATGCTACGAGGGAAGAATCACGATAAAGTTCAAATCCGGAATTATTGGTTTCAGTTATTGTGTACCAGCTAAGCAGTATTCCCGAACTAAGATTTATTGAGTTAAAACTACCAAGTTCTATGGGGACGTATGGTGGGGGTTCATAAATACCGTTTTCCAGCAAGTCAATTCTATGTGAAAATGGATCTAAATTTAAGATGTCAAGGTCGCCATCAGAATTAAAATCGGCTAATAAAAAATTATCTCCTTGGTGCATTGTGACCGAGTCACTTTCAATTATACCATTTCCATCGTTGAATAATAGAAGTGTATTTGCATAAGATCTTGCCACTACAATATCCAGATCTTGATCATTATCGATATCCCCCAATGAGGTGGATAGTATGTTTCCCGCAAAGTAATATTCTGCCAATTCATTAAGCTTCCCTGTATGATCATTTATTAATATCTTTAATGTTGAAGAAGAAGTTGATAATACGATATCTATATAACCATCGTTGTTTAAATCACCAGATGCTGCAGAATAAGGAGCAATTAATGTAATTGTCTGATTAATTATCAGCGAATCATTCTGATTATTGAGCAAAACATAAGCATTATTATAATCTTGATCAAAGAAAAACAAATCGACAAAATTGTCATTATTAAAATCAGCACATTCAAAACCAATCCTTTGAGTCTGCGGGAAAGAAATTGTAGGAAGTTTACTCAATTTTTTTATACTTAATGAATTATTTGAATTGTTTTTTATTAGATCAATATCCCATTCGTCATTTTCATAATCACGCAAAGCCGAAACCAGATCCACAAATCCATCATTATTAAAATCAAGACTAACCAGTTCAGCGTAATAGTCTGATTCTAAATTCATTTGAGGGTAAAAAATATTATTACCATTATTCAAATAAACAGTAATTTGATCGAGTACGTTTGTTGCAAAATCAATTAGCCCATCCAAATTAAAATCATTCGCACTTATTCCCCGAATAGACCCGGGTGTTATAACTTGTGCAATGATTTCAAAATTTCCAGTTCCATCATTTTTCCAAAGATTTACTTTCCCCTCCGAAAATCCTATCGATTGAGCAAGTAATAAATCAATATCCAAGTTTTGATCAAAATCTACAATCTCCTGCTCTGCTAGATATCCTAGTGTCCAAGCTTGCTCTATGCTTTTGGTCAAACCAAAAAAACCCACCCCCTCTTCAACTCCTATTCGAAACGAAAAACTGAAAGAATGCCAGAGTGTTTTACCTAATACTTGAAAACTGTCGGTAAGTATTGTTGACACTATCTCATTCAGAGCGAATTCAACATTGGGTAAGAATGTTAAAGTATAAGTTTGAGAATCATAACTATAAATTCCGGAGTGTGTTCCAGTCACGGACCCTGAAACTATAAAGGTATTTGCATTGACTGTATTCATATTTATCGGGCTATCGAATATAATTTTTATAGTTGTTGTCTTGTTTACATTGATAGCGTTTTCGGCGGGAATTGTATAAGAAACAGAGGTTTGTGAAAAAACACAAATAGTTTGAATTAAAACGGTCACTGCAAGAAAATTTAGTTTGATATTCATTTTTGTCTCCGGATAAAATAACTTATGCAAACTTAACATGAAAAATTTTAAATCAATACGAGGCTACTTAACTATCCAGTTTAGATAAATTCACCGAGGAGATTCCTTTTAGTGTGAAGAGTTCTTTTATGAAATCTGGTTTTGTTTTAATGCTTACGTAAAATGTCAGATGTTTGATAAAAGGTATTTGACGAAAGGGCGGGTCGAAGAAGAAATGTCTTTTTATTTACAAGATTTCTGTCATAAGTTTTTCTGCCTGATCTAACTTTTTAATTGTACCCAAATCAAAAAAGAAACTTGAATCAGAAATATTTCCTTTTACAGTTTTTACTTTAGAGGTTTCAAGATAAAAATCAACAAGTGAAAATTTATTTTCTTTTGGAAAGAAGTCAAAGATCGCGGGCTCAAGAATTTGTATTCCACAAAAAGCAAATTGCTGGAATGGGGTCATTTTTTGTCTGCTAATTTTTATTTCGTTTGTCATTTTGTTTTGCCAGCCGCAAAGATTCATTTCATCATCAAAAAGAAATTGACGAGAGCTTTCACGTTTCATTACAGCAAGTGTGGCTATTGAATTGTTATTTTTGTGGGTGCCAAGTAATTCATTCAAATTCAAATCAGTCATCACATCAACATTGTGAAGCAGAAAAGGTTTTGCATCATTGAAAAACGACGCTGCTTTTTTCAAACCTCCCCCTGTATCGAGCAGTTCATCTGATTCATCGGAGATAGAAATATTTAATCCGAAATATTTTTTCTGTTCAAGAAAATCCTTTATCTGACCCGAGAGGTGATGTATATTAATAATAATTTCATCATAGCCGGCGCGTGAAATTTTATTGATTGTCCTTTCAAGTAAAGTTATCCCATTCAATAGAATCAGAGCTTTTGGGATTGTGTTAGTGAGTGGTTTTAGCCTAGTGCCTAAGCCTGCAGCGAGAATCATTGCTTTCATTGTTGAAGCCAGTTATTTATTTCGGTGTGCTGCAATTCAATTTTGATATCAAATTTTTCCATCAAATGTTTGGCAAGCGCTTCGGCACAAAAAACTGAGCGATGCTGCCCCCCTGTGCATCCAAAACTAACCAGCAAGTTTGTGTAATTATTTTTAAGATAGTTGTTAACTGTCTCGTCGATTATGTTGTAAACATTATTAGTAAATTCTAAAACATTTGTCTGAGAAAGAAGAAAATCAATTACCGGTTGATCTTTGCCACTAAGTTTCTTAAACTGATCATACCTTCCGGGATTATGAAGCATCCGGCAATCGAAAACAAAACCACCACCATTGCCTGCATCGTCCTGCGGTATTCCTTTTTTGTATGAAAAACTTTTAATTCTTACAGTTAAGTTTCCACCTGTCTGCATTAATCCGGAAATACTTTTTAGTTTTTCTGATTCAACTATTTGAATAAATGCTTTTTGTAATTCGGGTAATTCTAATGGGAAATCCTGATTAATTATTGCGTCAAGATTTTTGATTGCGAATGGGATACTTTTCAGGAAGTGAGTTTTCTTCTCAAAATATCCTCTAAAACCGTAAGCGCCCATCGCCTGTAAAATTCTTATTAAAGCAAATCCTTTATAAAATTTTCTAAATTCAATATCATCAACCGGGAAATATCTTTTTAATTCGTTCAAATAAAAATTCAGAAGTTCTTCTCGCAAATCAAAAGGAATATTGGCTTTGGAATCAAGCAATAGCGACGCAACATCATATTGTAAGGCTCCTTTTCTACCACCTTGGTAATCAATAAAATAAAGTTCATCATTTTTAATCATAATATTTCTTGACTGGAAATCGCGGTATAGGAAAAAAATATTTTTCGCTCCCGATAAAAAAAATGACAGCGAATCAAAATCATCCTCAAGTGCTTGTTCATCAAAATTTATGTTTGCTAGTTTCAGAAAATAATATTTGAAATAGTTCAAGTCCCACATCATTGACTGCTTATCGAAATAAGCTCGCGGATAGCAAATTGAAAAATCAATTTTGTCCTTCGCTTCAATTTGAAATTTTAGTAAATGCTTTAATGCATTTTGATATTTGTCTATCAGTAATTGAGGGAAAAAATTCTCAGATCTTTTTTCTTCAACGAGTTGAAACAATGACTTATCTCCAAGATCCTCAAGCAAGTAAATGTTATCGCTTAATTTTTCAGAATAAATTTTTGGAACATTCAGCCCAAGGTTAATAAAAGATTTTGTGAATGAAATGAAAGCTGTATTTTCTTTTTGATTATGATTGAAAACACCAATCGCAGATAAATTTTCTGCACTCAAGCGGAAATATTTTCTATCAGAACCCGACAGGGGCAGAGGGACTATACTATCTGGCACGACTCCAAATCTTTCTAAAAACAGATTACTCAGGTTTTCTTTTAGCGTTTCCATATTAAATCATAATGACAAAAAATATCACTTGTTTGAAATTCTTAAAAAAAAGCCAATTTTCATAAGAAATTCTAATTGTTAACAAAGGGGGCTTGTTTATTGGAGAAAGATTTTAAAGAAAAACATTGCCCTAAAGGTTGATTTATCAAGGCAATTTTGTTACATTTGTCACCTAAATTTTAAGAATCAGAGGAAATAATGTTCGCAGTCGTAGATATACTTGGTCAACAGTTCAAAGTTGAAGAAAACAAAAAATATTACGTTCCGAAATTGAAAGAAGAAACTGATACAAATGTTGTATTTGAAAACGTACTTCTTTATTCAAACGATGAAGGAACCAAAGTAGGAAGCCCAAAAGTTTCCGGAGTAAAAGTTGTCGCTCGTGTACTTCAGCATCTTAAAGACGAGAAGGTCTTAGTCTTCAAGAAAAAAAGAAGAACCGGTTATGATAAAAAGAACGGGCACAGGCAGCAGTTAACAAGAATTGAAGTAACAAAGATTGGTTAAAATAGGAGATTAAATAATGGCTCATAAAAAAGGTCAAGGCTCAACAAGGAACGGAAGAGACAGCAATGCACAGCGGCTCGGAGTTAAAAGATTTGGCGGCGAACAAGTGCTTGCCGGAAATATTTTAGTTCGTCAGCGCGGAACGAAATTTCATCCCGGCACAAATGTTATGAAAGGCGGCGACGATACTTTATTCGCAACTACGAATGGAATAGTAAAATTTGAAACTAAACGCGGGGATAGACAATTCGTCAGCGTTCATCCTGTTAACTAAAATTTAATAGGTTTTAAAATAAAAAAACCCGATTCAGAAATGGATCGGGTTTTTTGTTTTAAATTATAATTGATCATAGCAGCCTTACCCGGCTGCCTTTTCTATGAAGTGTTAAAAAATAATTATCAAGGAATGATTATAGTAATCTCATCACTCCACATTCCAATTCATATCTAGTTTGCCGACATCAGGACGGGGGAGATTATACTGTTTAGCCATTGTAGGCTTCTTTGAAGGTGAATTGGAATTGATTTCGCTTCCAACATAAATACCCGGTGAAATTAAAACCACAGCTTAAAAATTCATGGATTATTAAATCCTTGAAAATTTGAGTGCCATTTGTTTGAATATTATAAGCTGACACAAATAACACACCACCATCAACTATGATTTTACCTGTTTAATAAATTGCACTTTTTCATTATATAATTCTTGATGTTATCCTGTTAGTAGAATTTATTCGCAAATAATAAACCTCGGAGGTTTCGTTTTTCGCTCATTTTAGCACTTTTCTTACGTTACCAATGCTTGGTTGGACTGTACGCCGCTTCGGTCGGGTTCTACCATTCCTGCGTTCATATCTACGTTCCTCCGGTCAACCTCAACCACACTCGCATCAATCCCAACGCTGCCTATATCAAGCATGACCATACTTGCCTCAGTCTTCACCTCGTTTGCGTCATGCTTCATCACACCCGCGTCAGTCTTCATCTCACTTCCGTCAGTCTTCACCACACCTATGTCATGCTTGATCACACCTTCGTCATGCTTCATCCCACCTCCGTCATGCGTGACCGAACTTGCGTCAAGTCTGAGCACAATCGCGTAAATATTGATGTGCCATGATTTGGGCTTATTATTCCACTCGTCGGGCTGTCCTAAATCACTTACTGAAATCAAACAAATCGAATGAACAAATGTGAATCAAAAAAAAAGGCGACTGCAGAAATACCGCAATCGCCTTCACTGAAATTTTATTTAAATCAGAATCCTAATCTCTCCATATCAATAACAAGATTTTTCACGGCGGCAATGGAGCTATCCAATTGTGCTTTCTCTTCTGCATTAAGCTCAAACTCTACAATTTTTTCAACACCATTTGAACCAAGCACTGCGGGAACACCAACATAATAGCCGGTGCATCCAAACTCACCATTTAAATAAGCGCAAACCGGAAGCACTCGTTTTTCGTCATAGATAATTGATTCTGCCATTGAGATTGCTGATGAAGCGGGAGAGTAAAAAGCTGAGCCGGTTTTTAAAAGTTTTACTACTTCACCGCCGGCAGCTTTGGTTCTTTCAACCATTGCTTTCATTATTTCAGCAGCTTTGGTTTTATCATTATATTTTCTTTCGAGCAATTCCATTGCAGGAATTCCATTTACATTTGCATAACGAACGATAGGCACCATAGTATCGCCGTGCCCGCCAAGTACCATCGCGTTTACATCTTTTACAGATACGCCAAGTTCCCATGCAATAAAAGTAGCAAAACGTGATGAATCAAGCACACCGGCTTGTCCGATTACTTTGTTTGAAACAAAGCCCGTAATTTTTTTGAATAGAGTAACCATTGCATCAAGGGGGTTGGAAATGATGATTGCTATTGAATTTGGCGCATACTGTTTAACATTTTCAGCAACGCTTTTCATGATTTTAGCATTTGTAACAAGCAAGTCATCTCTGCTCATCCCGGGTTTACGCGGCAGCCCTGCAGTGATTATAACAATATCAGAACCGGCAATGTCTTTATAATCGTTTGTGCCTTTCACATTTACATCAAAGCCGTCAATCCTTGAGGCTTCGACAACATCAAGGCATTTACCTTGCGGCATGTCTTCAACAATATCGAATAGAACGACATCACCAAGTTGTCTTGTGGCAATTAACTGAGTGAGAACACCGCCGATTTGTCCTCCACCTATTAAAGATATTTTTTTGCGTGACATAATTTCTCCTGTATTTCTTAAATAATAATTTAATTACATTTGAAAATTACTGATGTGGGGAGCTAATTGCAAAGGAAGGAGTTAAATTGAGAGTGCTATAATTTTAGTATTAAAAGAGTTTCAGTTCCCTGCTCAGTCACATTAAATTTAATTTCATCCATGTAGACTTTCATGAGATATACCCCCCTGCCTGAGTCTTTTAACAAATTATCTGTTTCTGTAGGGTCAGGCAAAGCAGAAGGATCAAATCCTTTTCCATTGTCCTTAACCGAAATATAAAGGCTGCCATTTTCAACCCAAACATCAATTACGACTAATTTTTTAGCATCGCATTTGTTGCCATGTATAATGGCATTCGTGGTTGCCTCTGTAACGGTAAGTAACAAGTGAGCAATTTTTTCTTCGCTGAGATTTAAATCCCTGCCGAAGTAATTAACGAATTCTTCAACCGTGATTAAATTATTCGGATCGCTGTCTATTTCGAGGTGATATTTGTTTTCCGGCAAAGTATTCTAAATTTTTAATGGAAAATAAGAAAAATATTTTTACCTGCAACGCTAAAAATTCCAATTCATTTGAAGATTTAAACTGGTTTGCTCCTTTTGATCAACTTTATTAACAGTGATGAATTCGTACCAGCCGGTCAGCCTGATAAATAAATCAGTGCCAAGCGATTTTGTCAACTCGCAGATTGGACCGATGCTTAAATATCGTGAGTCAATAATTTTTTCTTCATTGTCATATTTAAATGTTCGTAACGAAAACAATCTTGCCCCGGCAGCGAAAATGAATCCTGCGAACTGTGTTGAGGCTTTTGGTTCTGCCAGGAGTTCTTCATTAAATCTAACGGGTTTAGTTGAAAAACTTGCCCACTTCAAATCACCCTGCTCTGATAATTTTGCGTAGCCATAAAAAATTAACGAAAGATTTTTATCGATTTTTACCGAGGAAGAATCGAGTGCGGTAAACTGCCTGTACGAAAAACTTCTATAGTTTGGATTAAGATCTTCAAAATCATAAACGGTATAATTAGCCGAGACAGTGAAACTATTCATTGATGAAATATTTTTCCCTTTGTAGTTGCCGCCGGTGGTCAAAGCTAATATCCTGTTTAAATTATTGTTGGAACTCCTTTCCGAAAACAAATAAACAACGTGGCTCAACGTTCCTTCGATAGTGATGAAAGTTTCAAAAAGTGAATTTATAAATCTCGAATATTTTAACCGCAGTATTGAAAGTATTTCATCGCGGTCGTCGTCATTATCTAAACTTGGAGTATCATATCTAAGCTTACTTTGAAAAAAATTAAGCGAAAGATAATCACGCTTTGAAATTTTCCAGCGGCTTGATAGTGACACAGTAGCACGAAGCGAAACATTATTTTTATCACTTTCGGATTCTGATCTTTCGAGGTAAAAACTTTCATCAATACCCTCGAATCTTTTTGTCAAATGTTTCTCATCGCGTTCGGCATACGTTGCCCGTAATAATGCATCAAATATATCAGAAGAATAAGCGGCAGATGACTCGAGTTCGATACGAAATTCTTCTATTCGTGTGTCAAACACCGAAGAAGATTGAAGTGTATTTAATCGGTAGCGTGTATCCCTGTCAATTGATTTAAAATTTAATCGTCCAAGTAAGTCAAGCGAAAAATCTTCATATAAATTGTTATAGATTAATCTATCCTGGATCAGGTAGTTCGATTCAGTTCGGCTTTGAATATTATTTGCGACATCGAAAGTTTGAGAGACAAGTGAATCAGCAGTGAAATAAAAATCCTTTCTGTTTTGAATAAACCCCGCCGTTATTGAATTACTAACTTCCGGCTGGAAATAATTTGTAATTACAAGCTGCAAATTTCTGAGTGTGTTCTTTCTGGGAGAAATATCTTCATTTCTGAATTTCAGTTGTGAAAGGAAAATAAATTCATCCACAGCAAGTTCATCAGCAAGCCCTTCAATTCCATAAACCGGTCCCGAATCATTTTCGCCGATCTGACGATTATTTGTGTAGCCTAAAAAAGGTGTTAAATAAATTTTTTCTAACGGAATATATTGCGAAAAAAATAAGGCATTGGACACGGAGGCTTGATTAATTTCAATCTTTCTGCTGTCGGAAAAAATATTACTTATTACTTCACTTCCGATAGAAAAATCAGACGAAAATAAATAGGTTGAGAGAATTGCAAGAGATTGTTCATCCCGAATGCTTTTTGTGGTTGAACGAACAAAGGTCGAATAATAGTCTTCATTCACTTTCAAGTTTAATTTATTTATCGAAGAGTTGAATAATAAACCACCTCGCAGTGAAAAGGTATTTAGCTGTTTTTCAAAACTTGTCCTTAAAACATTTGGCAGTATCACAGTCTGAATTAATTCTAACGAATCAGGATTTTCCTGTGCGGATAGCAAAATGGAAAACATAAGAATTAATACGGCGGATAACTGCTTCAATATTTTAGAATAATTTTAGTTTTAATTTAAGGTACTATTATAAAATTATAAAGGTTAGAAATACTATTCGGCTGCTCGCTAACTGAATAAACTGCAATTCGCAAATAGTAATTCACATTGACATCAACGTAATCGGGATTGAAGCGCACAGATATTGTATCATCGGTTGCTTGAGAGTAAAACTCAGTCGCCCAATACTCGCCAAAATATGGATTAGTCATAACACTTATCCGATAAGCTGCAGGTTTATTTATTGTTTTGATTTTAAAGAAATCGAAATAACCCACCTCTGCACTGTCTTCCGGAAAAATCAATGAAGCAGTCTGATAAATTTCATCATTCACTTCCTCGCTTGCAGGGCTTATCAACCCGCCTTTATCAATTGCTTCAATCTTATAAAAGTATTTAGTGTCCAATTTCAAATCAATTGTATCGTTGAAATAATTTTGAGTTGATTCTCCGATGAATGAATTTGTGTCGGCAATAAAGCCCTGTTCTTCACTTCTAAAAACAAAATACTTTTCGACGTCGGATTCAAAACTTTTTTCCCAGCTTAAATAAATTGATAAATTATTTTCCCAATTCCTTGCGTTAATCAATGGAAACCTTGGAGGGACGGGGGAGTAAATATTTTCGGGTTCAGCAAGTATCTCTGAAGTAGCAGCACTTTCTTTTCCCGCTAAATCTACAGCGCTAATTTTGTAATAATATTGCGAGTCGTAATTCAATGAATCATCAAAAAAATAACTGTCCGTGGTAAAAGCGATTAATATTGAAACAGTCTTATTTTCTCTTCGATAGACATTATAACCTCGAATATCTGCTTCGTTATTTGCATTCCATTCCAAACCAACCTCTCCGTCATAACCGAAGACGATTCTTAATCCAACCGGTACAGCCGGCGGGAGACCGTCATCAGCGATCGATGTTTCAGTTAATCTTTCGCAGGAAATTACAGATAGTGAAAGAATAATTATTATGAAAAAGTATTTTGTCATCTTAAGTTTTTATTTCGACTTCAAAATAAAAAATTATTTTTTAGCAGGTTAAAAATTTCTTCACCAATCATTCCCTTGATTTCAGTATTTTTAAATAAATCATAAAGAAACATATTACAAGAATATAATTCTCGCATGTCCAAAAAAAATAAACATCGTAAACATTCTAAAGATGAAATTAGCAGTAAACAAAGTACTGATTCACTTTTTATGAAATTTCAGAAGTTAATCGAATATAAACATCTTGGCTTTGTCTTCGCTTTTTCGTATGCAGTAATTTTGGGATTCATCAGCTTATCGCTTCACAAGATTGGCGATTACGGTGTCGAAACAGATTTTTATTGGAACTATGTTCCCGCTGCCCAACAATTTCTTAAGGGCAGTGTTCAAATTGAACAGTTCCATGGACCGCTCTATCCAATAGTACTTTCCATTTTCGGTTTAGTATTTGGAGATTTTTTTACCGGCGGAATTATTCTTGGTTTAGTCTCTTCTGCATTCGTAATTTATTTTTCTTTCGAAGCAATAAAAAGTATTTTTTCGAAATCAATTGCAACTGCTGTTACCCTTTTAATCATCTTAAATCCGATATTCGTTCAATACACTTACAGTGCCGGGACGGATATGTTTTTTATTGCTTTGGTAAGCGCTGCTGTATTTTTCTTTTTCAAAACGAACCGATTGAACACAACTAATGTTTTACTCGCATCTTTTTTTGGTGGACTTTCATACTTGACAAGATATAACGGGCTTTTCTTATTTGGTTTTGTTCTCGTGATTTTATTTATCAATTACTGGAAAATTGATTTTAAAAAGAGACTGATTGTCTCAACTCTTTTTATTTTAGTTTTCTTACTAACTATTTCACCGTGGGGGATTTATTGCTTAAAAGAAAAAGGGAGTTTTTTCTATAATGAAAATTATAAAAACATTGCGTATGAGCTTTACGGTAAAGGTAAAATAGGATGGGATGAGTTTTGGTTTAAAGAAAGTAAATCCTTCACATCAATATCGCAGGTCATCTTAAAAGATCCTGAACTATTTATTTCAAATTCACTAAAAAATATTCCTGATCACTTTTTGAATGATATGGAAAAGCTGACCGGCTGGCAGATAGGATTTTTTACCGCACTTGGATTTTTGCTGTTTCTTTTCAATAAGCCTCTAAAAAAAATCAACTCAATCGGGTTTGGGTATTTGATAGTAAATTTTTTCTTCTTCGTTTTACTACTGTTGTTATTCTATGGTGAAAGGTTTTCTATGTTCCTGATTCCATTTTATTGCTGCATCGCAGTCTTGGCAATTTTAAATAGAAATAATCCTATCACTGAAAAATTACCAGATACATTAAGAATAATTCTACTTATCGTTTTAGTTAGTATTACTGCGGTTAAAGCTTACAATTATAATTCCGGGATAATCAATTCAGGCCCGAATGAAATATTGGTGATAAAAGATTGGTTTAATAATAATATTAAGCCGCCTCAAAATGAAGTACTAATTGCAGCTCGCAAAGCACATATTGCATATTATTTAAATATGAAATTCAAACCACTGCCTCTTGCGGATAATTATAATGATTTAATTGCCGCCTTGAAAAGAGACAATGTTAAATACCTCTACTTTAGTGAGATTGAAGCTCAATTAAGGCAGGAGTTTATTTCACTGCTTGACCCGCAGTCTGAGCACCCTGGATTAAATGCACTTGTGTTTACAAGTTATCCTCCGGCTGTGCTGTATAAAGTCGAATAACAATTTCTCTAAGATGTTGGCATTATCACCTTCGGAATTTATTTTGAAAAAAGGAGGTGATAAGAATAATGTTTAAATTGACAATCAAATAAAAAATGAATAATTTAGCACATCATATTTTTAACTAATAAAATGATTGAACAATACATACCCGTATTTCTTGTAATCGCATTTGCATTAATATTTGCAGTTGCAACAGTTTTTTCGTCCGGCATTTTCGGGCCTCAGAGACCGACAAACGAGAAAAATTCTACTTATGAAAGTGGAATGAAACCGGTTGGGACTACACACGAAAGAGTCTCTGTTAAATATTATCTTGTTGCAATGCTGTTTATAATTTTTGACATAGAGGTTATTTTTGTTTACCCCTGGGCTGTTGAATTTAGAAGAATGTTTCATGAGACAGGTATAAGTGTTTTTATTTCGATGTTGATATTTCTAATTATACTCGAGCTTGGATATTTATATGCTTATAAGAAAGGCGCATTCAAATGGGATTAGAAGCAAAGCTGACACAGGATGGATTTTTTACAACCACAGTTGATGCACTAATTGCATGGTCAAGAAAAAATTCAGTTTGGCCAATGCCGATGGGAATTTCATGTTGTGCGATTGAGATGATGGCTTCAGGCGATCCGAAATATGATATTGCGCGCTTCGGTTCAGAAGTAATGCGTTTTACACCACGCCAATGTGATTTGATGATTGTTGCAGGGACTGTTACTTATAAGATGGCTCCCGTAGTTAGAAAAATTTATGATCAAATGCCGGACCCTAAATGGGTAATTGCTATGGGCGCTTGCACCTCAACCGGCGGTATGTATCGTTCATATTCTGTTGTACAGGGAATAGATCAATTCCTCCCAGTAGATATTTATTTAGCCGGCTGCCCTCCCCGCCCTGATAATCTTTTAAATGCGCTTATTCAGATTCAGGAAAAGATTGGTAAAACAAAAGCAAGAGATTTTCAAAATGTTAAACTTCCGGAATTGACGGTAATTCAGAATAATTAATTTTATGGAATTCAAAGAAATACTATTAAAAAAAATAAATGATCAATTCCCTGAATTGAAAATTGATACCACAGTTTTTAGAGACGAGTTGACTATTTCATTCGATAAAAGTTTTATACTTTCTGTATGTCAATTTCTAAAATCTAATCCTGAATTAGAGTTTATTTTGTGTGCAGATATCACCGCAATTGACTGGGCAAAAAGAAAAAATAGATTTACTGTTGTCTATAATCTTTATTCATTTAAAAATAATTTTCGAGTTAGATTAAAGACCAATGTTGATGAATCTGATTGCACAATTGATTCGGTTACTTCTGTGTGGAATTCTGCCAATTGGCAGGAACGCGAAACTTATGATATGTACGGAATTAAATTTAATTCCCACCCTGATTTGAGAAGAATGTATATGCCGGAAGAGTTTGAATATCATCCTTTAAGAAAAGATTTTCCGTTAATTGGAATCCCCGGATCATTACCACTACCTAAGAAATAAGGCAATATGCAGAAATTAGAAAAAGACGAAGTTCACCCGAAAATCATTCAAGCATTACTCGATGCTGATACTACTATCTCTGTGGAGGATGCGCTCGAAAATGAAATGATCCTGAATATGGGTCCCCAACATCCCGCTACCCATGGAGTGCTTAGATTATTATTGAGATTAGACGGTGAGACGGTAGTTGCTTGCATTCCCGATCTTGGCTATCTTCATCGGGGATATGAAAAGATGGCTGAAAACATGTCTTACCATGAATTTATTCCACATACTGATAGATTAGATTATCTTTCGCCATTGGCAAACAATGTCGCTTGGGTTACCGCAATTGAAAAACTTGCAGGTATCGAAGTTCCCCCCCGTGCTCAATATATCAGGATGCTCGTCGCAGAACTTTCAAGAATTGCTTCTCATCTTGTTGCTATCGGTTCACTTGCTATGGATGTTGGGGCATTAACTGTTTTCTTGTGGACACTAAGGGAGAGGGAAAAAATTCTTGATATTTGGGATATTCTTTGCGGCGCGCGGTTTACCAATAGCTATACGCGTATCGGAGGGGTGGCAAACGACATTCAACCCGAAGCCTTAAAACTTGCCCAATGGTTTATTGATCAATTTGAACCTAATTTAACTGAGTGCGAACAACTCTTAAATACAAACAGAATTTTTATCGAACGCCTTGAAGGCGTTGGGGTTATTTCTCAGCAGGATGCGATTAATCTTGCTATGACCGGACCAAATTTACGTGCTACCGGAATACCATATGATTTAAGGAGAGTTTCTCCTTACCTCAAGTACAGCGATATTGATTTTAATATCCCGACATACACCGAAGGTGATTGTCTTGCGCGATATTTTATCCGTGCCGACGAGGCTCGTGAAAGCGCTAAGATAGTTAAACAAGTGCTTGATAAAATTCCTCAAGGTCCAATTTCTGCAAATGAACCAAAAAAAGTTTTACCGAAAAAAGGTGAAATATATTCTCGAATGGAAGAGCTCATTCATGATTTTATGATTGTAAATTTTGGAATAAATCCACCGGTAGGAGAAATTTACAGTGCAATTGAAGGCTCGAAAGGTGAGCTTGGGTTTTATCTTGTCAGCAAAGGTGAGGGGCATCCATGGAAATGTAAAATTCGCTCCCCATCGTTTAATAACTTGCAATCACTGCCTCACTTAATTAAAGGTCATATGGTTTCGGATGTTGTAGCTATCATTGGAAGTCTCGATCCGATTATGGGAGAGGCAGATAAATAAAAAAATAATATGGAATTCACATTCTCACAACAAAACTCAGAAAAGATTGATCAGATATTAAAAAAGTATCCGACAAAAAAAGCTGCTCTAATGCCGCTGCTCTGGTTAGCACAGGAACAAAACGGATTTATTTCCGGCGAAGTAATGAAGACCATTTCAAAAATTCTTGAGGTTTCACTTGAAGAAGTGCTTGGTGTTGTAACATTCTACACAATGTATCATCAAAAGGAAACGGGAAAATATCATCTGCAAGTTTGTACAAATGTTTCCTGCATGCTTCGCGGAGGTTATGAAATTTGGAATCATGTTCGTTCAAAACTCGGAATTGAAAACGGTCAACTCACACCGGATAAAAAATTTTCTCTCGAAGAAGTTGAATGTATGGGAAGCTGCGGCACAGCCCCGATGATCGCAGTCAATGAAGACTATTTTGAAAATTTATCCGTTCAACAAGTTGATCAAATAATAGAAGGCTTTTAACAGTAACATGGAAAAAATAGTTCTCCCCGATATAAAAAACCTCCACCTTATTGATGTTTATATTCAGAACGGCGGTTTTACTGCTGTAAGAAAAGCTTTCTCGCTGTCCACTGATGACATTATTGATCAGGTTAAAAAATCAGGATTGCGCGGCAGAGGTGGGGCTGCATTCTCGGCTGGGCTAAAGTGGAGTTTCATGCCAAAGACTACAGACAAGCCAAAATATCTTTGTATCAACGGCGACGAAAGTGAACCTGGTTCATTCAAAGACAGGCAAATTTTTGAGTTTAATCCTCATCAACTTATTGAAGGTATTCTAATCACCAGCTATGCAATTGGTGCAAAGGTCGCTTATGTTTATATCCGCGGTGAATATCATAAATGGATTAAGCTTTTTGAAAAAGCTTTAGCTGATGCTTATGCACACGGCTTCGTTGGTGAAAAAATGAAAGAAACTTTCGGCATTGATTTCTTCTCTGATATTTTTATTCACAAAGGGGCAGGCGCATATATTTGCGGTGAAGAATCTGCGTTAATGAATTCCATCGAAGGGAAACGCGGCTATCCAAGAGTTAAACCTCCTTTCCCGGCGCAAAACGGGTTATGGGGCAATCCAACTACTATTAACAATGTCGAAACGATTACTAATGTTCCTCCAATTATTAATAAAGGATGGGAGTGGTTCTCTAAAATTGGTGAACCAAAACATCCGGGAACAATTTTATTTGGTGTAAGCGGTCATGTAAATAAACCCGGGGTTTACGAGCTGCCGTCCGGCACTTTATTAACGGATATTATTTACAATTATGCCGGTGGCGTTCCAGGAAATAAAAAAATACTTTGCGTAATTCCCGGCGGTTCATCTATGCCCCCCTTGCGTGGTGATCAACTTGAAGGTGTAAAAATGGATGCCGAGTCTTTACGCGCAGTTGGCTCTGCCATCGGTACGGGGGGAATTATAGTAATGGATGAAGACACAGATTTAGTTAAAGTTCTTGCACGTATTTCCAAATTCTATCATCACGAAAGCTGCGGGCAGTGTACACCGTGCAGAGAAGGTACGGGATGGCTTCAAAAAATACTGGAGAGAATTCTTGACGGTAAAGGTTCGATAAGCGATATTGATTTATTGATTACTGTTGCAAGTAATATAGAAGGCAATACTATTTGTGCTCTCGGTGAAGCTGCTGCCTGGCCTGTTAAATTTATGGTTCAAAGATTCAGAGATTATTTTGAAAAACGGGTTAGCAAAGAGATTGATATTCCCGTTGTCAATAAAGTTCATTCAATGAGAAACACAGAATTTCCTTTAGCAGATATTAAGAACTAATTAACTTCTAATCACTATATAAAGGGTTCAATCATGTCAGATGTAAAGTCGTTCAATTCAAAAAAAATTCGCACCGTTTGGGTTTCCAAAACCAGGAAGCGATATTTTGTTGTTCGCGATGTTGTTTCTGCTCTTACTGATACAAAGGATGTAAAATCTTACATCAAAGGTATGCGCGCACGCGATAAGGCCCTTAATAAAGGCTGGGGGAAAGTTACTACTGCATTAAAAGTCGATACTAACGGCGGTGTGCAATTAATGAACTGCGCAGATAAAAAGAATTTGCTCAGAATTATTGAAGCCATTCCTAATCCAATCAAATTGGAAACTTTCAAAAAATGGCTGGCTAAACTTTAATTTATCTGAGCCGGGATTCTTTTTCTTATTTAGTGAGAAGTAATCTGCTATTACTTCTCACATATTTTTTCAAATTACTTTTTTACTCCGCCTTAAACTTTCTGATTGAAGTCCTTTTCAACCTACCGCTATCTCTGCAAATTTTAACAGATAACTCTGTAATTAAATATCAGCGTTTGTTGATATTCTAATCAATCATAGAGCCCGGTTTCTCGCTTTTCCTATATTAAAAATTTCATTTCTGATAGATTTTACTGGACTTTACTATAAGTGCTAAAGTATTTTATTTTTTATTTATTATTTTTAATTAGTGACTTCAACAAATAAATTTTATTGATCATACAAAGGGAGTTACAGATGTGGTTCATAGGATTATTCTTAGCACTGCTATTTTCCTCTCTCTCCTGCGACTCAACAGAGCCGCCTCCTATTGTTCCGCCGCCGCCACCACCTCCGGACTACCGCAATATTACTCTTACTG
>DAOLIQ010000060.1:0-21043 GCA_035328465.1 Ignavibacteriaceae bacterium
TTTACATCTACACAATAAAGTCAAATGATTTTACAGCTTCTAAAAAACTGATGCTGGTTAAGTAAAGTCAGACGTCAAATGTGAAACGTCAAACGAAAAATTCATACTTGAAATTAAAAGGCAGCCATTTACTTAGCTGCCTTTTATTTCTAAATTATTCTAATAATAAATGTGTGATTGAATTACGAATGAATTGTTGTTGACATCCGGGTCTTCCATTTGTAATCTAAACTGCGGCCTGATTTCTACAAAGCTGTATGGGAAAAATTCAAAGCCAAATACTACCCGCGATACCTCATCCTTTTCAAAATCAGAGTCAGGATCAAATCTGTCATATCTGATTACTGCGTCTAAACCTCTGATTATTCGATATGATGCTTCGATCATCAATGCGCCGGATTTTATATCGGTACCGGTTAAATCATTTGCGAAATCGTATTCGCCGATAAGAGTAAAGCCGGCAGCACCAAATCCAATGTAACCGCCATACATCTGAACTTCGGGATAAATAGTTTGAAAACTTGGAGTGAAACGCTGATCCTTAAAATTAGAATAAGAGCCGCCAAAGAAAAGGTGAACATCTTCGCCTGTGGGTGGGGTGATCATCAGGTTTGCAGTGTAACTTGGATCAGTTTGAAAAAGTTGTGTGCGCGGGTTGCCAACACTTGCAGTCAGGAAGGCGTACTCATCAAAATATACACCGACTTCGGCACCGGACTCAACATATCGCGGTTCATAAATTAACCCCTGCCTGTTTCCTGTGGCAAATAAAAGTCCAAGATCACCACCGCGCGTGTAAGCAGTGTGATCGTCAATCCTTACTCCATAATTCGGCGAGAAAGTTCCGCCTTTGATGTAGCTGTCGTTTGGTAAAATTCTTGCAACAGCATATCCTTCATAAATCTGTTGAATAAAATCATATCTTGCCTGAACGGAAATTTTATCGGATAAATCAATTGCAGTATAGATGGAGGCATTCATTCTCTGGAAATCGGTTCGGGTATTTTCTTCAGTTGTGCGAACAAGATACTGTCCCCTTAGATCAAGCCCGAAATAAATATTTTCTCCGATTCTGTTTGTCATCAAAAATTCTTCTTTCTCCTGCGAATTCATCGGGAGAAATTTTTTTCCGAAGTTCCAGCCGCGATCTGTGCGAAGTTCACCACCGGTTGGGTTAACATGACAATCCTGGCAGACAGCCCCACCTTTAAGTGAGAAGCGAGGCAAAGCTTGTGATTCCCCAATTATTAAAAGCGTGAATACAAAAAACATTAAGAAGTGAACTTGTCTCATATTTCTCCTAAATTATTTTTATTTTAATTAAGTAATGGATTGGTCAAAACTTAGTAAAAGAATTTTGCTTTCACAATTGCAATTTATTTTTTTAGCGATAGAATTTAGTTAGCACAGATTAGGTGGATATACTCTGCTACATTCTTTTATCGCTTAATAGTAAATCAGGTAAATAATGAACACTAATAATTTAGAACTAAATTTACATTGCTTAAGACACTGCTGTTTAATAGCTTTAAATAACAAAATGAAGAAGATTTTAATTTTAGGTTCAACCGGCTCAATCGGGGTTAACACTTTGAATGTGATAAGGCAATTTCCCGAGCACTTTAAAGTTGCCGGACTCACAGTAAATTCAAATATTGATTTGCTCGAAAAACAGATTTGCGAATTCAATCCGCCTTTTGCAGTTGTTCAAAATGAAAACCTTGCTAAAACTTTAAGAAACCGGTTGAAAAATAATTGCACAATTTTTTCAGGCACAGAGGGACTAAAAAAAATTTCGCAGGAAGTTGATTATGATATTTTTGTCGGAGCAATTGTCGGGTTTGCAGGGCTGCCGCCAACTATAGAAGCTATCAAAAAGGGAAAGCGAATTGCTCTTGCAAATAAAGAGACTCTTGTTGTTGCAGGTGAGTTAGTTACCGAACTTTGTGAAAAATTTAATTCCGAAATAATTCCAATTGATTCCGAGCATAGCGCAATTTTTCAATGTCTTGTCGGCGAAAAAAAGAATGAAGTAGAAAAAATAATTCTTACAGCTTCCGGCGGACCATTTTTAAATAAAAGCAAATCATTTTTTAATGAAGCCACTATTGAGCAAGCACTCAACCATCCAAACTGGAAAATGGGAAATAAAATTACAATTGATTCAGCTTCAATGATGAATAAAGGGCTTGAAGTAATAGAGGCTCATTGGCTTTTTAATTTGCCAAAAGAAAAAATTGATGTTGTGATACATCCGCAGTCTATTGTTCATTCGATGGTGCAATTTATTGATGGTTCTATAAAAGCTCAAATGGGTCTGCCCGATATGAAACTGCCAATTCAATATGCGCTAACTTTTCCGACGAGATTTGAAAATAACTTTTTACGTACTGAATTACCTGTTATTGGAACTTTAAATTTCTTTGAGCCTGACTTTGATAAATTTGAATGCCTAAAAATTGCTTATGAAGCGCTTGAAATGAAAGGAACCGCACCTTGCATCTTAAATGCTGCAAATGAAATTGCTGTTGAGAGATTTTTAAATGGGCAGATAAAATTCTCGCAGATTCCTTATTTTGTGCGCACAGCTTTAGAAAAAATAGACAATCATAAAAAACCCGATCTTGAAATCATTCATCATTGCGATGAAACTACAAGAGAGTTTGTAAGACACTTGAGTTAAAAGGAGAAATCAGTTAAATGGATTATGTAATTTATTTTGCGATAACAATTGGAATTTTAGTATTTGTGCATGAGTTTGGACACTTTGCTGCTGCCAAGCTTTGCAGAATGCGCGCTGATGTTTTTGCAATCGGTTTTGGTAAAAGACTTTTTGGATGGAATAAGAAAAGTGGATTTTCCTTTGGCGAACTGCCGAAAGATTTTGACGGTGAAGGCCACACAGATTATCGTTTAAGTTTACTTCCACTCGGAGGCTATGTAAAAATTGCCGGAATGGTTGATGAAAGTTTCGACACATCATTTGCGGACAAAGAGCCGCAGCCTTATGAATTCAGAGCGAAACCGATGTGGCAAAAAATATTTGTTATTTCAGCCGGTGTGATAATGAATTTGCTTCTTGCGTGGTTAATATTTTGGGGCGGAAATTATTTCCAGGGTAAAGCCGTTACAAAAACCACCACCTTAGCGTTCGTTGAATCGGGAAGTCCTGCAGAGCAGGTTGGTTTTAAAGCCAAAGATGAGATCATTTCCGTCAATAATATCAAAGTTGATAACTGGGAAGATCTTCGCGCGCAAATATTTATCCATACGCTCGGTGAAAATCTTTTCGTAAGGTTAAAAAGGGATGGGGAAATTGTAAGCCTATCAATTCCGCGTAGTAAAATACCCGAAGATGAAAACTCAGAAATGTTTCTAATCCCCGATGGAGTACAAACTGGAGTTGGTGAAGTACTTGCCGGTTCACCAGCGAGCAAAGCGGGTATTAAATCAGGCGATATAATTCTTTCACTGAATAACCAAAAAATTTATGCTTCTAAACAAGCCACAGAAATCATATCGAGTAACAAAGAAGTTGAAATACCTGTTGTTGTTTTAAGAGATAAAGATACGCTTACTCTATCCGTTACCCCCGGGGCAAATGGAATGATTGGTGTTGGGCTTGGACAAGTTTTTTCTGGTCCAACAGAATTAAAAACTTATGGATTTTTTGAATCGTTTTATTACGGCTGGCTCGATATTGAGAGGATGACCGATTTAACTTTTAACATGCTTAGCAAAGTTTTTGCCGGTGATATTGAATTTGGAAAGGCATTTGGCGGACCTGTAAAGATTGCACAGTTTGCTGCTAAATCTGCCGAGACTGGCATCTCAAGCTTTTTATATTTTCTAGCGCTGTTAAGTCTTAGTCTTGCAATAATGAACATTATGCCTTTCCCCGTTTTAGACGGCGGGCATCTTGTAATAATATTAATTGAAGGAATAATAAAAAGAGAAATCCCCATTAAAATTAAAATGGCAATTCAAAACACAGGCTTGGTGCTTCTGCTTCTGCTGATGGCTTTTATAATTTATAATGATTTTTTGAGCCTGTAATAGTTGTCAAAATTTTTTTTTCGAAAGCCCGCTTGATTTACGGCGGGCTTTTTAAATATTAAAATTCATTTGTACGCATCGATAATACACATTAACTAAATGATCAATCCAAATCGAATCAGATTACTCCAAGATGGAGACACGACTAACGGACCCGTCATTTATTGGATGAGCCGCGATCAACGCGTGCATGATAATTGGGCTTTACTTTTTGCCCAACAGCTTGCTTTAGAAAAGAAAAAGCCTCTTGTAGTCATCTTCAATCTTGTCCCTGATTTTCTCGAAGCGGCAATTCGTCAATATGGATTTATGCTGAAAGGATTAAAAGAAATTGAAGAAGAGCTTGCGAACTATCACATTCCATTTTTTTTATTAACCGGGAAACCCGAAATAGAAATTTCCAAATTCTTGATTGAGTCTAATGCATCAATATTAATTTCGGATTTTGATCCGTTAAAAATTAAAAGAATATGGAAACGTGAAATTGCAAAGAAAATTTCTATTCCATTTTATGAAGTTGATGCTCATAATATTGTCCCCTGTTTGTTTGTCTCTGATAAGCTGGAATTTGCTGCACACACGATTCGTCCGAAGATAAATAAAGCATTAATAGAATTTCTTGATGAATTTCCTCCGCTTCAAAAAATGAAGCAAAACGAATTCGCATCAGATAAAATAGATTGGAGCAATGTACACAAATCATTAAATATTAATCGTGATGTAAAAGAAGTTGATTGGATAATCCCCGGTCAAAGCGCTGGATTGAAAGTACTTGAGGTTTTTCTTCAAAATAAATTTGACCAATACAACGAATTGAGAAATGATCCAACTAAAGACGGACAATCAAATCTTTCTCCCTACCTTCATTTTGGTCATTTATCGGCTCAGCGGATTGCTTTGGAAACTCAAAGATTAAATGGAAATAAAGATTCTGAAAAATCATTTCTTGAAGAGCTAATTGTGCGGCGGGAGCTATCGGATAATTTTTGTTACTTTAATCCAAAGTATGATTCATTTGAAGGTTTTCACAATTGGGCAAAGACTACATTAAATGAACATCGAAAAGATGAAAGAGAATTTGTTTATACACTTAAAGAATTTGAACAGGCAAAAACTCACGAAGATTTATGGAATGCCGCGCAGCTTGAGATGATTACCAATGGAAAGATGCACGGATATATGCGAATGTATTGGGCAAAGAAAATTTTAGAATGGAGTAAGTCACCCGAAGAGGCATTAAAAATTGCGATCTATTTAAATGATAAATATGAACTCGATGGACGAGATCCAAATGGTTATACGGGAATAGCATGGTCAATTGGTGGAGTGCATGACCGTCCCTGGTTTGAAAGAGCAGTGTTCGGAAAGATAAGATATATGAATCGCAGCGGCGCTAAAAATAAATTTGATATCGAAGCTTATATTAAAAAGTTTAATTGAGTTTTCTGCTATTCTAAATGTCAATCTCTCTGAAAATTATCTTTTCTTATATTTACAATTAAAAATTTGAAATTAAAAAGAGGATATTAATGTTTAAAGTTGTTTTAATTAAAGGAGATGGCATCGGACCTGAAATAGCTGACGCTGTTGTTGAGATTTTTGAAGCTGCAAAAGTCCCAATTACCTGGATAGAACATCAAGCCGGCTTAAATATGATTGACAAAAATCCTTCCGGTATTCCTAAAGAAACTATGGATGCGATAAAGCAATATGAAGTTGCTCTCAAAGGTCCAACCACAACTCCGATTGGAAAAGGACATAAATCTGTAAATGTAACCTTACGAACATCACTTGAACTTTATGCGAATGTTCGTCCTACAAAATCTTTACCTGGTGTTCGTACAAGATTTGATAACATTGATTTGATAATCGTTCGTGAAAACATTGAAGATACATACAGCGGAATAGAGCACAATCAAACTGCAAGTGTAGCACAAAGTTTAAAACTAATCACCCGCCCCGGCTCAATTAGAATAGCAAAGTATGCTTTTGAAATGGCTAAACTGTACGGCAGAAAAAAAATAACAGCAGTTCACAAAGCAAACATTCACAAACTAACAGACGGCATGTTCTTAAATTGCTTTTATGAAGTCGCAAAAGATTATCCGGAAATTAAATCAAATGATTTGATAGTTGACAACACATGCATGCAGCTTGTTACAAATCCCGAAAGATTTGATGTAATGGTTCTACCCAATCTTTATGGCGATATTGTTAGCGATCTTTGTGCCGGATTAGTTGGCGGACTTGGAGTTGCCCCTGGCGGAAATATTGGCGATAAGTCTGCAATTTTTGAATCCGTACATGGCTCTGCTCCTGATATTGCAGGGCAAGGAATAGCTAATCCCATGGCTTTGCTTTTGTCATCCTTTCAGATGCTTCAACATATCGGGCTGCATAAAACAAAAGACAGACTTGAGCGCGCATTACTCGAAACGTTAAAGGATGGGTTAAAAACCCGTGACCTCGGAGGTAAACTAAATACAAAAGAATTTACTAAAGCGATTATTGATCATCTCGATCCTATGCCGATTGATGAATTGAAAGAACCAAAGCCGCTTCATATTATGAGTGAGCTGCTTCCTACTTATAAAAAAGTTGTTGAAGATTGCCACGGAGTTGATGTTTTTGTAGAACATCCAAATGGAATTCCGACCCTGCCGGAAAGAGTTGGACTTCTTAAGTTAAAAATGATTTCAAACCGAGGCACAAAGGTTTATCCCGGTCCGCTGCCCGATATCTGGTTAGTTGATCATCATCGCTGCAGATTTATTGCACGTGACGCAAAAGGTGAATTGATGAAGATCGGTGATGAAGAAATATTCGAACTGATACGTGAATTATCTGCAAGAAAAATTAAATGGATGCACATTGAAAAACTGCAATTATTTGATGGTGAATTAGGATATTCCAAAGCACAGGGAGAATGAAGAAGAGTCCCTTTAATTCCACCTAAAGGGAACTTTATTGCATCTTTAATCAGTGAATTTATGAATAAATACAAAATACTATCTTTTTATAAATATGTCGATGTAGCTGAACCGGAAGTTTTTGCTAAAGAGCATCTTGATTGGTGTCTGCAAAATAGCGTAAAGGGAAAAGTTTATATCGCAAAAGAAGGCATAAACGGTTCAATCTTTGGAGATGAAGCTGCAACAACAAAATATAAAAACCATTTAACTGGCTATAAAATATTTGAAGATGTTTGGTTTAAAGAAACTGAGACTGATGTTGAAGCTTTCACTAAAATGCATGTACGTGTAAAAGATGAAATAGTTAATTCTCAATTGAAAGTTGATTTAAAAAATACTGCACCCAAACTTACACCTGAACAGCTATTTAATTTTTATAAAGAAGGAAAAGATTTCATAATAGTTGATGCACGAAACGATTATGAAAGTAAACTTGGAAGATTCAAAAATGCAATCACTCCCCAGGTAAAGCATTTCAGAGATTGGCCCAAGGCGGTAGAATCTTTGGAGCAGTTTAAAAATAAAACAATTATCACCTACTGTACCGGCGGCATTCGCTGCGAAAAAGCCTCGGCATATATGCGTGAACATGGCTTTAATAATGTCTATCAAATTCATGGCGGAATATTAAACTACATTCAGCAATACCCCGATACATATTGGGAGGGGAGTATGTTTGTCTTTGATGAACGAAAAGTAGTTGAACCGAACACTAAAGAAGAATTAAAATACATTGCAAAATGTCATCACTGCGGCAAGCCGGCTTCATATCATATTAACTGCCACAACGTTGAATGCGATAAACTTATAATTGTCTGCCAGGAATGTAAAATAAAATATAATTACTGCTGCTCAGAAAATTGCAGAGAGAGTGAAAGAAAGAGGAAAATTATTTCGGGATAAAAACGAGCTTGTCTCATAATTGTCATTCCTTGGCAGTGCCATCGGAGTTTATCTTCATCAGGAGAAATTTCTTTTTCTGATAAATTGATCAAACACAAAAAATTTTATAACATATTATGTCTATACAAGAAATTCTAAAAAAGCTCGAACAAACAAAAGTGCTTCAAATTAATGAATTTGATCTAAAAGAGTTATTAAATTCAACTTCAATTGTTCGTGAAGAAGACAGCGTTATAAATGATTATCTCAGGATTTTAGATTTGAGCGGCACGCTGGTTTTCCAAGAGAACGATAACAAGGGAAATATTTTGATTAGAAAAATTGAGAGCATAGAAACAGGTAATAAACTATTAGAAAGCCGCAGAAAAATTTATGAAAATATGTGGAACGGCTGCGGCTGTAAAATTGATTACTATGATTAAATGCAAACTTAAGTTTTTAACTGTGTCTCACTGAAATAATATCCCCATCCTTAACAATATATTCTTTGCCTTCCAATCTCCATAAACCCTGTTCCTTTGCTTTTGCGAAACTTCCGGAGTTGAAAAAATCCTCGTAATAAACAACCTCTGCACGAATAAACTTATTGAAAAAATCAGAATGAATTTCACCGGCGGCTTCCTGTGCATTCATTCCTTTTCTTATTGTCCACGCCCGGCATTCGTCTTCACCCACCGTAAAAAATGACTGAAGCCCCAGCAGGTCGTATGATTCTCTTATCAAACTATCAAGCGCTGATTCTTTAATTCCGTACTCATTCATAAATACTTTTGCCTCCTCCTCGGGAAGTTCGCTCATTTCCATTTCTATTTTACCAAAAAATGAAAGCAACTTTGTGTTATGACCGACTTTTGTTTTAAGCAGTTCGTTTAAATATTTATCTGACTCAGAAACTTGAGTTTCATCGAGGTTAAGTGCAATCAGCATCGGTTTTATTGAAAGAAGCTGGTAAGTCTTTAACAATATATGCTCTTCTTTGGTCAAGTGTATTTCACGCAATGGCTTTTCACTTTGAAGATGTTCGTAACATTTTTCAAGCAAAGGTAATTCTTTTTTAAGAAGTTCATCCTGCGTTTTCAGTATCTGTTTTTTTATACTTTCAATTCGCTTTTCAATTATTGCCATATCCGATAGAATAAACTCGGTTTCAAAAGTTGAAATATCTCTTAACATATTTACCGAACCATCGGGATGGGGGACTATTTCATTACTAAAAAGTCTTACTACTTGGACAAGAGCATCATTCGTTTTTACTTTAGATAAAAAATTTCCAGTAAATTGTGTTGAACCGGAATCGCCCTTCTGTAAGCCGATAACATCAACAACTTCAATTGTTGCATTCACCTTTTTCTTTGGATTAAACATCTCCGCAAATTTATCCAATCTTTTGTCCGGCACTTTAATAACTGCTTGATGAGTTTCTGATTTGGCAAGTGTGTTTGGATCTAACAATGTTTTGGTTATAGTTTGAAATAAAGTTGTCTTTCCGGAAAAAGGCAATCCTACTATTCCTATCTGCATAAAATTTCCTTGTATGATTTCTATTAAAATATGATTGCAAATATACTAAAACCAGAAGGGATGGCTTTAGATTCATTCACTTCGGCAAAATAGATTGCCAAAATTATTTTTGTTGTGGGACAAAGTTGAATCTTTTATTTTTGGGCGTGAATCTTATCAAAAATTAATTTAATCTTTAAAGACATTCAAGGGAGTTTGGCTATGGAGAAAACGAACTACTTAATACCTAAGAATCATCCTTCATTGGATGGTCTTATTAAAAAATACAAAAACTTTTTTCAGGCAGTTGAAAACACTGGCGGCAAAAAAATAGTGCTTGATATTGATCCGGCTATTATCAAAATCAAGAGCAACTCAATGTGGGGCGAAATAATATCCGTTGCAGAACACTCGGCAAAGTGGATACAACTTTTAATGTTCGGTATTGAATTCAATTTTTATAAAGATGAATCAGCCACAACTATTTATAAAAATGGAGAATGGCAGGCTGAAAAAGAAATCAGTTTGTGGCTTCGCAGATTAGGGGAGGGTATTCCGTTTAGTTTTCTTTTTCTTAAACAGTGGGATGCTCGTTTACATACAATTATCGGGGATATGATAAACCAACCATCGAGAATTGAAAATATTGTTGGTGAAGATTATGCTACTTATCAATTTGACAAAGAACAGCAAAACACTATTGATTATCGTATTGGAATTGGCTGCAAGCTTTTTATGCACTATTGCAGCGGTACTGATTATGACCCGAAACCTGTAATCGAAGCAATCCTAGCTGAGTTTCAAATACCTTACGGTTACGATGTCATACTAAAAGAATTTCAAAAGGATATTAGAGAAAACGCACAATACCGTGTCAGCATCAACGGTAAAAAACCAGAGTTTTGATATTAATAGTATGAGACATAAGCATAACTTTTAGAATTATAGTTTGAACCTTCTTAATATTAAATCATAACGTTCTTTCTGAATTTAGTTCAGCATGCTTTATGGTATGCTGAAAAGAATTCGGAATAACTGATACCTGTTTTAAGAATTTTTCTTAGGCCTCTATTTGCTAATTCCATTTACTGTGCAGCTATCACAATTGCCGCATGCTTTTTCTCCGGGAAATCCAAAGTAATCTGAAATAAAAATTCGTCTGCAACTTTCACTTCGAAAATAATTTACAACTGAAAGAAGTTTTTTGTTATCATTCAAAAGCTTTTCTTTCAAATAATCTTCATCCTGTAAAATATCCGGAAGCTCACCAACCAGTTTAAGATTATTCTTTTCGATATCCCCTTCCGTAACGCCGTATCTGTCTAACATTGCAAAAGCTGTTTCAATTCTAAAATCAGTTTTGTTTTTATAAATCATATGTTCACGAACAAATTCGATCCCATTTGTGTTCACCAAACCAAGATCACGTTTCAATAAATCATATAGAGCAAAATAGAAATCAGCACTTGGATTTGCCCACTGAATAAACTGCATCTGAGTGTAAAGATCTTCCTGATTATAAAGCAGCAGACAAAGCGAATCGTTTCCATCTCTTCCGGCACGACCGATTTCCTGATAATAAGATTCAATTGATGACGGAACTTCTGCATGAATTACAAAACGAATATCAGCTTTATCAATTCCCATCCCGAATGCATTTGTAGCAAGAATTAAATTTTGTTTTCCATTCAAAAAATCTCTTTGCATTTTTTTTCGTTGTTTGTCGTCAAGTTTTCCATGATAAACACCATGTTTAAAACCTTTATCGCCGATGATTTCAGAAAATCTTTCGAGCGTTTTAATTAGTGCAAAATAAATAATTCCTGCGCCTGAATATTTTTCAAGCACCGAAAATATTTCGCGGAGTTTTTCCTTATCATCAAAAACATCTGCCGCCTCAAGCCGCAGGTTGGGACGCTCAATCCCTTGATGAAATATTTTTATTTCTTCTTCTTTAAGATGCAGTTTTTTGATAATATCCCGTTGAACATCGTGGGTTGCAGTAGCTGTTAAAGCTATCGTAAGCGGGTTACCAATAAATTCTCTGAATTCTCCAATTCGTGAATAATCGGGGCGGAAATCATGTCCCCATTCCGATATGCAATGAGCTTCATCAACGGCGAGCAAATCAATTTTAACTTTTTTTATTTGCTCAACAAATTCAGGTTTGCGGAATCTTTCAGGAGTTACATAAAGCATTTTGATTTTATGCTCAACAAAATCTGATAGTCTTTTTTGCCGATCCTGTTTTGAAAGAGTTGAGTTAATAAATGATGCCGGAATATTTTTTTTCTGCAGAACATCAACCTGATCCTGCATTAGTGCAATTAACGGACTAATCACGATAGTACTGTTTTCAAAATAGAGTGCTGGAATTTGATAACACAAAGATTTACCGCTGCCGGTTGGCATCAAAACCAGAGAATGTTTTTTTTCTTCGGTAATTCTTTTAATAATATTTTCTTGCTCGCCGCGAAATTCATCGTAACCGAAATATTCATTTAAAATTTTAATGATGCTTTTTTGCATCGATCTATTTACTCATACTTATCAAAAGATATCATTTTCTTTCCAAACAATTTTATTTTATTAGATATAGTTCCTTCTGCGGACTGGAAATAAATTTGCAGCCGTTTTCAGTAATATAAACCTCTTCTTCAAGGGTCGAAGTTCCAAAACCTTCTACTGCTAATCTTGGTTCGATTGTAAAAACTTGACCAGCTTCAACTTTCATGAACGGAGTATCGCCGTATCGTTCCCAGCGTGGAAACAAGCCAGTGCCGCCATCGTGAACAATTCTCCCCACCTGATGACCAAGCCCATGTGGGTATTCTTCATAACCTTGCGAGACAATATAGTTACGTGCAATATCATCCATCGAGCATCCTGTTACTCCAGGTTTTATTTTATCGGCAACCATCTGAATTGCATCGCGAATGACTTCAAATCCTTTTTGAACTTCAGCAGGAGCCTTATCTTCTCCATCGCGAAGCACATACCAGGTCCTTTGAAGATCCGAACAGTATCCTTTGTACTTTATTCCAAAATCTATATTTACGAGATGACCTTTTCGCACTTTGTTCTCAGTCGGACCCGAATGCGCACCCCCCGCTTCGGGACCTGTAAATACGGCAGGACAATCAACTTCGTCCCATGCCAATCCGAAGCCTTTTTCGACACAAATATTTTTCATGAATTCCGCAATTTCAATTTCAGATTTACCGGGTTTAATAAACTTGCCAACGGCATCAAATATTTTTAATGTTTCAACCACTGCTTCGCTCATAATTGAAAGCTCTGCACTTGATTTTCTTCCTCTTAAAGTAGAAATAATTTCCTCCGAGCTAACTAATTTATTTTCAAAGCTGGTTCCTTTTAAGTGTTCAAGCAGAATATTATACATACCGAAAGTCAATCCATCTGCAAGCACCGAATTCTTAGAATAATTGATTGCAATTGATTTAGGATTTTTTGATTTGATATATTCAACAAGTGGTTCTCGAATAGATTTAATATAAGTAATAACATTTTGATAAATGCCGGGTCGTCTAAAATTATCCTCTTCAATTGAACCAACAATAGCAGTTGTTTCGCCGTCTTTATTAATTATAAAAGCGGATTGCCATGTTGCGTTGCCGCCAACTATCATGTCAATCATTGGGTCGGTAATGATCGAAGACTCTCTTACAAAAGTGATCCACATGTCAACATTTTTTTCTTTTAAAATTCCAACTGCCTGTTGAATTTTTTCATTAATAATATTATTGGACATTTTCAACCTTTCTAAATTTGATGTGTTGTTTTTCAATTCAAAACTATTAAAATAAATGCATAGTTACCAATCCATTTCAACCTAGGAGTAATATAAAAAAATAAAAATGAAATTAGTGTCTTAATTTATTAGGCTTTTTCGATTACTAATCTTTAATTTTACTTAAGATAATTTTTATTAGTTGAATGGTTTATATTAAAACAGGAGAGAAGTAAATAACTTTTTGCCATTCAAACAAATTCAGAATAATTCCCTTTTAAAGGGAGAAAGTAAAAACATACAGAGGTCTTTATGTCAGAATACACAAATCAAATAATGGCTACAGTGAAAGCCAAAAATCCAAACGAATCTGAATTCCACCAGGCAGTTGAAGAAGTTCTTGGTTCGCTTGAATTAGTTTTACAGCGTCACCCCGAATATCGTGCTCACAAAATTCTGGAAAGAATGACTGAGCCTGAAAGAGTAATAATGTTCAGAGTTCCCTGGATGGATGACCAGGGAGAAATTCATGTTAACCGCGGATACAGAATTGGAATGAACAGTGCTATCGGTCCTTACAAAGGCGGATTAAGATTTCACCCGTCTGTTACTTTAAGTATTCTAAAATTTTTAGCATTCGAACAAGTATTCAAAAATAGTTTAACTACACTGCCGATGGGTGGTGGTAAAGGCGGATCTGATTTTGATCCAAAAGGAAAAAGTGACAATGAAGTAATGCGCTTCTGCCAGAGTTTTATGACAGAACTTTTTAAGCATATTGGACCGGATACAGATGTTCCTGCCGGAGATATCGGGGTCGGCGGAAGAGAAATTGGATTTTTATTCGGTCAATACAAAAGATTGAAAAATGAATTCAGCGGAGTGCTCACCGGTAAAGGATTGAACTGGGGCGGTTCGTTAGTTCGCCCGGAAGCAACCGGTTTTGGTGTTGTCTATTTTGCACAGGAAATGTTGAAAACAAAAAATACAACTTTTGAAGGAAAGACTGTTGCTGTTTCAGGCTTTGGAAACGTTGCATGGGGGGCAGTACAAAAAGCAACTGAACTCGGCGCTAAAGTTGTAACTCTTTCCGGACCCGATGGATTCATTTATGATAAAGATGGTATTAAAGGTGAAAAGATTGACTATATGCTGAAACTGCGTGCAAGCAATAAAGATGCAGTTGAAGATTATTCAAAAGAATTTAAAGCAGAATTTTTTGCAGGTAAAAAACCCTGGGGATTAAAAGTTGATGTTGCTCTCCCTTGTGCAACTCAAAATGAAATTCATGCTGAGGATGCAAAAGAACTTGTGAAAAACGGCTGTATGTGTGTTTGTGAAGGCGCAAACATGCCAACCACAATTGAAGGGTATAAAATTTTTACTGATGCAGGAGTATTATTCTCACCCGGTAAAGCTTCAAATGCAGGTGGGGTTGCAACTTCAGGGTTAGAAATGTCACAAAATAGTATGCGGCTTCCTTGGTCAAGAGAAGAAGTTGATAAACGACTTCATGAAATTATGATCAGAATTCACAATACTTGTGTTGAAACCGCTGCAAGATTCGGCACCCCTGGCAACTATGTTAACGGTGCAAACATCGCCGGCTTCCTTAAAGTGGCTGATGCAATGCTCGATCAGGGATTGGTCTAATTTACGATATACAATTAATTATTATTAATTATGGCGATTCAAGAGAGTCGCCTTTTCTTTTGTGCGTCATAATTTTTCCAGAATCTCGTCACAAATCAAATATCCTTTCTTTGTCAACGAAATTTTTTGATCAGTGATTTTTAAAAATGAATAGTTTTCAAGCTCTTTGAAATAATTCATTTTAGATTTCAGCCAGCTTTCACCAAACAATGATCTAAATTCTTGAGTATCAAGCCCGCTGCTTCTTAACGCAAGCATCACATATTCATTTAATGAATCATTTGCAGAAAGGATTTCTCCACCCGCCTTTGCGTGTCCATTTAATTCAATTTCAGAAATATATTTTTTTAAGCTTGAATAATTCCACCACCTTCCTCCGTTTACAAATGAATGCGCAGAAGTGCCAAAACTTAGATAATCTCTGTATCGCCAATAAGCATTATTATGAACACACTCAAAACCGGGTTTGGTAAAATTAGAAACTTCATATTGATGAAAACCACTTTCGATTAATTTATCAATAGTAATTTCATAAAGATCAGCGTCGTAATCTTCATCCTGCATTTTCACTTTTCCATCAAGCACCATTTTATTTAGAATAGTTCCCCGCTCTAAAATCAAGCTGTACGCTGATATATGTTTTACCGGCAGAGCCAAAGCCTTGTTTAAATTATTAGTCCATTTTTCTTTTGTTTGTCCGGGCAGGTTAAATATTAAATCAATGCTGATATTTTCAAAACCGGCTTCAACAGCTTGATAGACTGTTGCGATTGCTTTTTCTTTATTGTGTATTCGTGTGAGGAATTTTAATTGTTGTTCATCGAAGGATTGTATTCCAATGCTAATTCGATTTATTCCTTCTTTGTGAAAATCTTTAAATTTGTTTTTATCCACCGTGCCGGGATTTGTTTCGAGTGTTATCTCAGCATCATCATTCACACTAAAATTTTCTTTTAACGAACTTATTATTTCACCAATATATTTTGCACTCATTAAGGAGGGAGTTCCGCCGCCAAAAAATATTGAGCTGAATGTTCTTCCTGCTGAATATTTCGTTGAATAGAATAATATCTCTTTCTTTAGTGAATCTAAAAATGCGTCGAAATTATCTTTAGTTATAATAGAATAAAAATCACAATAGATACATTTGTGATCGCAAAAGGGTATGTGAACATACAAACCAGAGTTTTTATTCATTGATTTTTATAAAATAAAAAATCCCTGCAGCCTGAAGATGACTGCAAGGATTTGGGGGGTTTTATGAATGTTCAGAAGCTCGTTTCTGCTTCGAACAAAATATCAACTGCTCCTGTTAAAGCAAAAGGAGGATCGCCGGAAGTAATATTCTCAACACTTATTGTAGCAGTAAAACATAAATTATTCAACTGCGCTAAATAAGCATTGAATGCCTGTAACTCTTCCTGAGTTAAAATAAACTCTAATGGTTGATTAGGTGAGATATAGTCGGCAGGCGTAACTCCGGAAATGACCTGATTGACTAATACAGTTCCATCGTCCTTTGTAACTACGATTCGAATATCACCTTTTAAATCTGTCGGAGTAACACTATACGTTCTGTAAATCACTCGGAGTAATTGTATGTTGTTAATATTATCCTGATAATCGGTGTAGGCTGAATAATCGTCCAAACAAAAATTTCTTGTTGAAGATAATGCTCCACCATTTAGATCAAAATTAACAGTGATTGGAATATTTAGAGGGAGTGAGTTAAAGTCATCACAGCCGCCGCTAAAAAATAATAGTACGGAAGCAAATGCAGTTATTGAAATCTTAATTAGTCTTTTCATGTTTTTTCTCCATTATTAAAATTCAAATGATAAGCCGCTTGTAACAACGGACTGTGAACCAAGGCTGTAGTCAAAATTTAAAGCAACAACAGCAAGTTTAAGTGTGCCGCCAAGTGTGAATCGAAAACTGTTATCGCCATCAATGCTAACTGTGAAATCCTGACTAACAGGATTTTGTGAGTTCGGATCAGTGTAAGTATAAGAAAGATCCATGCTGCTTGATTCATACTGTAATCCGGCGTAGCCTGTAAACAGTCCGAAGGATTTACTTGCATGAACATTGAATGCAATGTTACTTGCATCGACAAGATCTTTCATTGAAAAACTGTTATATAAAACCTGAACAGCAAAATCAACCGGGACCAAAGGAATATACTGACTTATGCTGTGTGAAATTCCAACACCCCAAAAACCAATATCAGTTTCACCAAGATCAATTTTAGGTAAATATCTTACCAGCAGTTCTGTTCCCATAGTACTAAATGATATTTGGGGATAACCAATTGGAATTGAACTCTTGTTTATTCCGGCAGGAAAAACAACGAAACCATTCGGACCAGCGAATGCCCCGCCCTTATCTCCCCAGATAGTAGCAGTTTCACCGCTTTCTAAATAGTTTTCGGGAAGTTTTGGTGTGTATGTTAACTGATCATCGGGAACTAAAATTATCATTGCGTTAAAACTAATCCCAAAACCCCAAAGTTTCGGTATGCTCGCTGAATGATAAGAAGCCGAATTAAATGCAGTTCCGAGAGTGGTAACAAGTGGTTTTACATAATCCGAAATCTGAGTGTCGTCAAGATATCCGAATCTATCTTCCACCTGTGCGTAGGAGCTAACGAAAAGGAACAAAGCAATTGTAAGAGAGAAGAAAAACTTCTTCATAAAAATACCTCCTTAAGTATTGTAAGTTAGTTGCTCGCAAAAGAATTAAATTTTCTATTGTATAAATATTGATTTTTTTTTAAAGAATCTACTAAAATATTTTCACCCTAATATCATTTAATACCCATCAACTCTTGTGCACTTAGAAGTGCAGCCTCAGTTACAATCTCTCCGCTGATAAGTTTGGCGACCTCATTTACTCTTTCGTTAAGACTTAGTTTTACTATTTCACTTGTTGCTCTTGAAGAATTATGAATTTTTCTGACTGCAAAGTGATTATCTGCTAAACCTGCAATTTGCGGCAGATGTGTAATAGAAATTATTTGATGATAAGTTGACAGTGACTTTAATGCGTGTCCGACTTTCTGTGCAATTCTACCGCTGATGCCAGTATCAATTTCATCAAAAATCAGAAGCGGCAGTTTATCATTTTTGGCAAGTGCAGATTTCAGTGCAAGCATTATACGCGAAACTTCACCGCCACTGGCTACTTTTGCAAGTGGTTTAACATCTTCACCTTGATTTGTAGAAATGAAAAATTCTACTTCATCAAATCCATTGTAGCTGCATCTGATTTTTTCTCCTTTGAATATTAGATAGCTTTCATTTTCACTTGCGGGTTCTTCATGTTGAATTTTAACTTCAAACACAGCGTTCGCTATTCCTAATTCTTGAAGTACGTTTTCAACTTCCTTTTTAATTTTTTTTGAAGCCTCTTTTCTCTTAGAAGAAAGTTTATCAGCTGCTATTCCGCATTGATTTCGAAGTAACTCAATTTCCTTTTTATACTCTGAAATTTTCGAAGTGAAGTTTTCAGCAAGTTCAACTTCCTCGCCAATTTTTTTTCTATGTTCTAGTACTTTCGTAATTGAGCCGCCATATTTTTTCTTGAGCAAAATTATTGAGCCGAGTCTTTGCCGCAAGGATTCAAGTGATTCGGGATCAGCTTCAATTTTGGAAGAATAATCACGAACGAATGAAGATGCATTATCAAGAATTGCCAGTGCTGATTCCAGTTCTTTAAGTATGTCGGTAAAATTATTGTCAATTGAAAGAAGTTCATTTAGATTTTTTTTAACAGCGATAAGCAAATCATAGATGGAATTATCTTTTTCATAAAGCTCTGAGTAAACATCCGCAGTTAATTGCATTAGTTTTTCAGAGTTTTCTAAAATATTTAATTCCGAAATAATTTGTTCGTCTTCATTTTCTATCGGAGAGACAACATCAATTTCTTTAATCTGAAATTCATATAATTCCTTTTTCTCTTTCAAAAGTGATTCTTTTTCATTCAAATGATTTAACTCATAAATCGATTCTGTAAGTGAAGAAAATATTTTACGGTAATCATCTAACAACGCTTGAGCAGAAGCGAAATCATCTAAAAAATTTATGTGCGTTTCTTTACGAAGCAATGATTGATGTTCGTGCTGCCCGTGAATATCAACTAACAAATTTCCAACTTCTTTAATCAGATTTAATGATACAGGGGTATCGTTAATAAAACAGCGGTTCGAGCCTTTAATTGATATTTCTCTTCTCAAGATTAATTCTGGGAGAAAATCAATTTCATTTTCCTCAAGAATTGCTTTTTCTTTCTTGTTCGAAGTCACTTCAAAGATTCCCTCCACCACAGATTTGTTAGAGCCTTTCCGTACAACTTCGGTGGATGCTCTCTCACCAAGCAGCAAACTCATTGCATCAACAAGAATAGATTTACCAGCTCCCGTTTCACCTGTGATTATGTTCAGTCCGGTATCAAACTCAACCTTGATGTGTTCGATTAATGCGTAATCTTTTACTTCAAATGTTTTCAGCATAAATTGTTTGTGCTCAAACTATTTTTATAATAATAAATGCCGCAGATGGTTTTTGCGTCCGAAATTTCACCTGTTCTTATTTTCAATTCAATCTCGTCTAAAGATAATTCAAGTAACTGCATGCTTAATTCACCTTCTTCACGATGGTGATTGCCAAGTTTTAATTTTTCAGCAAGATAAATGTGAAGAACTTCTGTGCAGAAACCGGGAGTAGTGAAAATGCTGCCGAGTTTTATAATCTTCTCGCAAGTATAACCGGTCTCTTCTTCAAGCTCTCTGCGGGCGCAAAGAAGCGGGTCTTCATCTTTATTCAATTTACCAGCAGGGAGTTCAATTATAAATTTTTGAAGTGGATAACGAAATTGTCTGACTAAAATAATTTTACCATCATCACGGGCTGCAACAACCACAGAACCGCCGGGGTGAATTGCAATTTCGCGAATACTTTTGTTTCCACTCTCGTATTCAATCTCATCAATTTGAAGATCGAATACTTTTCCGCTCATAACCCTTTTGCTGTTAATCAATTTATAATTCATATCTGAATAATTTATCTCTTCGTATTTCTTAGAGGCATTGTGACTTAGTACAGCGAATGAAAAAGCTTCAACAACAAAGTCACCAATTATAATTTAGCTGCGATACTTTGATTCGTAATAAGGGATCAATTCGCTGCCAAGAAATTTCAACAATGCAGTAATTACTCCAAGATCATCGAGATAACCTATCAGCGGGGCAATATCCGGGATAGCATCTACCGGTGAAATAAAATAGATCAATGCAGCGACAACAATTGACTTTCGGTGCCAGCTAACAAGCGGGTCGCGCATATAATTAAACAATGCAATGACATCTTTTGCGAAAGAAATTTTTTTGCCCGTTCTTTCAATTTTATTCCATAGGTTTTCTTCTACGAAACGCTGATCTTTCTCCACGTCTTTTTCACTTTTACCGCCAAAGTTTAATGCCCCAAGGTCGTTGTAATCCTCAAAGATTTCATCTTCTTTTGCTAGCTCCTCAAATTCCTTTTCTTTCATAATTGCTCCTATTTTTTATGCTGATTTAACCAATCAAATATTGTTGTCCACCATAACTTTGCATTCTGCGGCTTTGAAACAAAATGAGTTTCATCCGGGAAATACAAAAGTTTACTATCAACCCCAAGCCTCTGTAATGAACTGAACAACTGGAAAGCCTGTTCTTCAGGTACTCTGAAATCATATCCCCCCTGCACAATTAACATTGGCGTTTTGCAATTTTGAATGAAATTATGCGGAGACCATTTTTTATAAAGCTCTCTATTTTGCCATGGTGTACCGCCATTTTCCCATTCGGGGAACCAAAGTTCTTCTGTTGTTCCCCACATACTTTCAAGATTGAAAACACCATCGTGACTCACGAGTGCATTAAATTTGTCTGTATGTCCGGCAATCCAATTTATCATATATCCACCGTAAGATGCACCTGCAGCAAAAGTATTTTTCTTATCAATAAAAGAAAAATTATTTACAGCGTAATCATAAGCGTTCATTAAATCAATATAAACTTTCCCGCCCCAGTCACCCGAGATTTCATCAGTGAATTTTTGCCCATAGCCTGTAGAACCGCGCGGGTTGGTTGCCACAACAACATAACCGGCGCCGGCAAACATTTGAAGATTCCATCGATAATGAAAATTATCTTCCCACGCTCCCT
>DAOLIQ010000061.1:0-21043 GCA_035328465.1 Ignavibacteriaceae bacterium
TTTATCATATCAAGCTGAAAAAAAGTAGTAACTATTGACCACTTGTTGAGTCAGTTTGCAAAGGAGTGTTGACTTCAGCTTTCAATGATGCTAACCAATCTGCTAAAATGACTAATTCTTCATCAGAACCTTTATAAGCAATAGGATGATTTGCATCGTGCATTTTTTCCTGCTTGGTTATAAATAGTTTTATGAAATCTGCATTGTGTCTGTCACCTACAAATGAAAGATCGGGTATATTCTTTTTAGGAGTTTTAGGAATTAATCCAAATGCTTCCATTGAATGGCAGCTTGTGCATTTTGCATCCATAAAAAGCTTTTTACCGGCAGGTTCATCCTGAAAATATTGTTTCGTAAATCCTGTTAATATTAATATTGAGAAGAGAAGCAGGCTAATATTAATTAATGTTTTCATCGCATTCCTTGTAAGATAAAACGGGAAGTCGTTATCGCTTCCCGTTGTAATTGAATAATTAGTTCTAGAACATTGTTCTGATGTTAAGATAAAATTTAGAAACTTTAAGATCTGCATCCTTATCACTTATATCAGCTTCGTAGTAAGCAGTAGTTCTGATATTTTCGTTAATGATATAAGTTAAAGCAGGAACGATTCTCTGGTAGTCAAGAATTTTAACACCATCAACTTCATTATCAGAAGAATAGCTGTCAAAATGAACTGCAGCATGCCACTTTTCGTTAATCATATAACCACAATCTAAAGCGATACCGTTAAATTTAAAATCTTCAGTCGGGTTGGCGACTAATGACCAGTTATCATCCTTCGCTATAATATAAGCGGCTTGAAGATCAAGACCTTTCCATCTTAAATTAAGTTGTGGTGATATTCTGTTAAAGCTATTTTCCATTTGTGCACTTGTTCCAGTTCCTTTAGTATCTGTGCCTGTGTAATAATGAATTGTAAATGTGCTGCCGCTTAAATCTTTGCTTACAGTTTCAGGAAGATTAAATACCAACCCACCCCATACATTAAAGAATTGATTTATCTGACCTGCGGAAGTTCCGGGAGAAATACCTGCATAAACAGTAACCCATTCATTATATCCGAAATATTGAAAGCCGGGTCTTGCAGACGACATATCAACTGAAGTTTCGCCTTTTCCGTTGGAAGATTTAATTAACATTGCCTCACCCTTTAAAGCAGGTAATTGGGGAAGCCTGTTAGGATAAGAAGCAAATTCAATTGGAGAAATATTACCAATTTGTAAGTTAGCTGCCCTTGTTCCAAAAAGATTTGTCAGGTTGAAATAGAACCAGTTAAACTTGAAACTGCTTTTTGAATATTCTAACTCTGAAAAGAAAGAAATGTCTTTGTAGATAGAACCTGCAATAAACATCTGAGCCCAAATAGGGTTAGCTAATGTAATTTTTGTTGTTTTATCTGATGCAGAATCTTTTTGTAGTGTATTTGTTTCAAGCATAAATGGGGTCATATTTAATCTGAAACCAAATAAATTACTTACTTCATCTAATAATACTCCGCCCGAATTAATTGGGTAAGCGTCTTCAAAATTTGTATTGTAAGTATTCATCATTTGGTATCCATTTTTCAAGAATTCCTGTCCAAAGGCATTCAATCTTGGGAAAACAGTATGACAACTGCTGCAGGACATTCCAAATTTTCTTGCCCATTGGCTTGTTGCGTTTGTATCATTCGAAAAGACAACTATCATAATAACTATGATAGGTAGAAGAGCAGAAAAGAATCTGCGGAAAGTAGAACGTGGTTGCATATATAACCTCTATTTTATTAAGAAAGTAATTATGGCATTTGCCATATAGTTAATTAGTTTTTCAGTATTAAGTATTTATTTAAAGCACATTCATTAAAACGACTTTGAATAATCAACTAATATGCCAAATGAAATATTGCTAAAAATAGAAATTTCAAATATTCTAAATAAATTTTTCTAAACTAAGAGATAAAATAACAAAAGTCTTCTCAAAGCTAAGAATTGGTGATAATCCAATTTCACAATAGAAATAATAAATTATTCAGAGTTGTCTCTGTTCACTGTTTCCATAGAGAAAGCAGGAATGCACACTGCGATATATTCTGCACCGTCCTGGTAGGGAGTGCTGTACTGAATCCACTCCCCTTTCTTAGTTAGAATAGCACTTCCGGCTTTAATTTCAAAAGTCTCATTTTCAGTTTTAACGCAAAGAGTTCCTTTCAGTACTAAAGTATATTCGTTAAACGCCGGGCGCTGTCCCGGTTCAACCCACCCTTGAGGGCTTTTCATTTTTGCAATGCTTACTTCATCTGTGGAAGAATTGACTCTTCCAAAATATTCTTCAATGATTTTGGTCTGGTTCCCTGCAGCTTCTATCACTGAAGGAAAATTTTTTATAACCGGCATATTTTTCTTTCTGAAATCATTTCATTAAAACTATTTTCTTTATTTCCCTGATTGATTTTTGATTATCTGCATCACGAACATCAAAGAAATAAAAATAAATTCCGGAAGCAATATTCTCTGCATTCCATTCAACTTCATAATTACCTGCACTCAGTTGTTCATCCACGAGTGTTGCGATCTGCTGCCCAACTGAATTAAAGATAGTCAGCTTAACTTTGCTGCTCCCGGCAAGTGTAAAATTTATTTTTGTAGAAGGATTGAACGGATTAGGATAATTCTGCGAAATAGTAATTTCTGTGGGGAAGAAATTAACATCAGCAAAAACGATATCAGAATACTCATAACTTCCGCTGAAATCAATTTGCTTTAAGCGATAAAGTATCCTGCCCTGATAATTAAAATTGGATAGATCATCGGTAAAAGAATAACTTTTTATTTCGGTAGTCGTTCCGCTGCCGGCAATAAAAGCAATTGATTCCCACTCTTCATTTTTTAACTTTCGTTCGATTTGAAATCCACTATTGTTGGTTTCGGTAGCAGTCTGCCAATTCAATAATATCGATCTATCAACGAGATGGCTTGAGAAATTAGCAAGCTCAACCGGAACAGTGAAATCAATGAATGCCTCAAACACACCCCTTCCATGCGTACCTGCACGAAGCATTTTTGAAGTCGGCGAATAATCGAGATGAAGAATAACTGTATTAGGCAGACCGTTTGTAATTTCTGTCCAGTCGGTTCCATCATTTTGTGTATAAAAAACACCGATGTCAGTTGCAACAAAATAAGTTTTAGGATTTGAAGAATCTTCAGTATAAATATAAATATCATTTACAGGAGTATCAGGGAGATTGCCTGAAATACTTATCCAATGTTCAGCACCGTCCGTTGATTTATAAACTTTACTTCCGCCAAACCCGGAAAGAGTTACAAATACAGTTTGCGCATCATCGGGGTGAACATATATTGAACTGATATACTTATTCGGAAGTCCATTCGTTTTATTAGTGAAAGTTGCCCCGCCGTCTGTTGATTTATATAATTGATTGTATGTTGAAGCAAAAATTATTTGAGGATTAGTTTTGCTGATTGCAAGCTGTTCAACAGCACTTGTGCCGTTGATATTATCAGAAATTGCTGTCCACATCAAAGCATTGTTTGTCGTTTTATAAAGCTTTTGTCTTGCTGTAAAGAAAGTTGCATCAATGGTGGGGTGAGAAATAATGGGTGCAACCCATGCCGCATTTTCAGAAGAACTGATACCGTTTGTAGCTCCGCTCCACGAAGCGCCGCCATTCAAAGTCTTTACAAGTCCATTGAACTGCGATTCACCAAGAACAACGTCCTCATTAAATGGATTAAAACAAACTTCTCCGCCGTCTCCTCCAAAAGCTGCTGCCCAGTTTATTGTTGAATGCGTCTGCTGAGTTCCATTATCCTGAGTACCGCCAAGGATCCATCCAGTCTCGAAGGGAGAGGCAGTAATACGATAAAACTGAGTCAATGTTAATCCCGCATTAAGATTTGTAAAAGAATTTCCATTATCTGTAGTTCTATAAATCCCGCCATCGTTGGTAACAATAAAAGTGTTTTCATCACCGGGATGGAAGAAAAGAAAATGCTGATCAACATGGACACTGCCGCCGGCATATCCATTCGTTATATTTTCAAAAGTAGTTCCGCCGTTAGTTGATCTAAAAACATCAATAGCACCGCAATATACTTTGTCAGGATTTTTTGGATTTACTCTTAAGTACAAATCATACCATGCTTGAGAGCCGCCATCAAGATTGGATAAGATTTGTGTCCAGTTCACACCAAAGTTTGAAGATTTATAAATATTTACTACACCCCCGCCATAAACTGCGGCATACATAAAAGCAGGATCAGATTTACATAAATCAAAGTGGGTTCTTTCGCCTGTTCCTAATCCTGTTGAGAAAGTTGAAAAACTTGTACCACCGTCAAGCGATCTTCTAATGCCTATTCCTGAACCTACTGCAAATGCTGTATCACCGGAAGGTGAAAATAAAACATCGTCAACTCTTCCGGCAAGTAGTACAGTCCACGAAAGCCCGCTGTCTGAACTTCGGTAAAGACCATTGTAGCCAAGAGCCGCTAATATTTCGTTTGATCTGCCCGGGCGATAAACGATTCTTGAGAAATAAGAGCTTGAAGGTAATCCGCTGGTTATTTGTGTCCAGCTTGAACCGCCGTCAGTTGATCTTAACAGCCCCCTTCCATAATAAGAAGCGCCGCTGTAAGTAGCCTCGCCAGTTCCTGCAAGAATTATATTTGGATTTTGGGGGTTAAGAACAATAGCACCCATCGCAAGTGAAGCCTCGTTATCTGTAAGCGGAGTCCAGGTTGATCCTGCGTCGGTAGTCTTCCAAACTCCTCCGTTCGCCGGTCCGACATAAATAATATTTGGATCGGTCGGATGATATGCACCGGTAACAATTCTGGAAGAAATATTTCCATAATTAAAATAATAGCCGGGCGTTGGTCCAAGACTAACCCAGGCAAAATCAAACCCATCATTTAAATTTTGCTGACGAAGTTCCTCACGTTGAAGTAAAGAATTGCTGTATGCATCATCGGGAATTTTGTCGAATGGATAAGCGCGCTGCTGATAAAACCACCATTCTCTTGAAAATGCCTTTGTGTTCTTAACATAATCCGGAGCCTGCGAATAAACAGTATTTCCCGGTATTTGGTTTTGAATACTAACCTGGGAGTATGATGTTAAAACAAAAATTAGCAACCATGCAAATGACAAAAATAACTTTTTCATTTTGAACCCTTTTTAGATTATTCTTCAGATAAATATTTTAGCTTTTATTGTTCTTATATAGATTGAAGCAGTATTTATTAATTTAAACTCAAACGAAAATTAGGACAATATATTTATTGTTTCAATTTTAATTTTAATAAAGAGAAATATATTTAATCTCAATTCGACAAATGCAATTAGAGCAGCACTTAGAAACATTATTTGGTTACAGTAGTTTCAGACCTGGACAAAAAGAAATTATCGAGGCGATTTTAAGCAGACAAAATGTACTCGCGATACTTCCCACTGGCGCCGGCAAATCTATTTGTTATCAGCTCCCTTCTTTGATCAGTGAACGATTTTCAATTGTGGTTTCACCATTAATCGCATTGATGAAAGATCAGGTTGATTCGATGAAGATCAATCCCAATCCTGCAGCCTTTATTAATAGTGCAATGTCCTTTAAGGAGTCGGAAGAAACTCTGAGGAATATTTCCTTCGGCAAAATAAAAATATTATATCTCGCCCCGGAGAAATTAGAGAATCGGCAATTTGCAGAAACAATAAAGTCGCTCAATCCTAATTTTATTTTCATTGATGAAGCACACTGCATAAGCGAATGGGGGCACAACTTCAGACCGAGTTACACGAAGATAAAAGAGTTTACCAATTATCTCAGTGTGAAAAATATTTCGGCATTTACTGCAACTGCTACTCCGGAAGTTGCCAAAGATATAATCGAACAACTCGGGCTGATCGAACCAAAAATATTTGTCCGCGGTTTTGAAAGGGATAATATTTCAATCAATATTATTAAAACAAAAAAGAAAAAAGAAAACTGTTTACAGATTCTCGCAGAACATGGAACTCCTGCAATTGTTTATACTTCTTCGCGAAAACGTGCTGAAGCCATTAGTGAATTTTTACTAATGAATAAATTTAAAAGTACATACTACCATGCTGGTTTGCTTCCTGAAGTTAGAAAAAAAGTTCAGGAGGATTTTATAAGCAATAAGACATCTGTAATATGTGCGACTAATGCATTCGGAATGGGGATAGATAAAGGAGATATTCGGCTTGTTCTTCATTATAATTCCCCCGGCTCAATTGAAAATTATTACCAGGAAATCGGCAGAGCCGGAAGAGATGGCAATCCTTCTCACGCGTATCTTCTTTATGATGACTCGGACATGGATATTCACAAATATTTTATCCGAAACTCTTATCCGGATAAAGAAACGATAATGGGGATTTATGATTCAATTTGCGATTTCGGAAAAGTTGCAGTTGGAAATATTTCTTCCAAAGAGATTCCAATTGATTTAGATTTTATCAAGGTCACCACACAAAAACAAATAAGCAGAGGACTTGTTTATTCTGCTTTGAATTCTCTTGAGGGTGGTGGTTATCTGAAACTAATTTCTGATCTTGAAAGAAAGGATTCAATTCAATTTCTAATGGATAAGAACCGGCTTAGAAATTTTGTCAAGCAAACCGAAAATATTTTTTTTAAAGAAATAATTTTGTACTTGCTAAGATTTTTTAGCGGGGAAATATTCCAGAAGGAAGTTCGGATAAGCCTTACTGAGATAAGTCAAGAAACAAACATCGTTGTTAATCTGTTAACCGAATCATTAATCCATTTAGACAATTTTGGAATTATCAGTTTTTATCAAAGTCTTACTAAAGAGAGTACAAAAATGCTCTCACCAAGAATTCCATCCAAAGAATTGAAACTGAATTTTAAAAGAATTAACGAAAGCTTTCTAAATCAACACAACAAAGTTGAGAAGATGACAGAACTTATCCATAGCACTGATTGCCGTTTTAAATTTATATTAAATTATTTTGGCGAAACTGTCCCGGATTATCACTGTGGGAAATGTGATAATTGCACGACAAGAACTCAGCTGCCGTCAAACTCAGTTCAATATATTTCGGAATTAATTCTAAGAACACTATTTGAATCGAAGGATGAATTAAACGAACGAAATATTATTTCAATTTTACGAGGATCAGTTAAAAAAGAAAAGTATAACTCAATAAATACATTTGGTGTTTGCAGAAATTACGAAAAGCAGGAAATACTATCTGTGCTTTTTAGATTAGTGGAATCAAAATTAATTACCAAAGGGGTGGGAGATCAAATAAACCTTACAGAACAAGGATTTGAAAGAATCAAACAACTTGGGCTTCATAAAGTTAATAATCCAAAAACAGACTATGAAGATAATCTTGAATTATTCAATAATCTAAGAACTATAAGACAGGAGGTATCAAAAAAATTTATTCAGACTCCGAACTTAATTTGTCCGGACGAAGTATTGAGCAATATTGCAAAGAGTAAACCTAAGAATAGAGAGCAATTTTTAGCGTTGAAAGGAACGAATGAGCGAATGTTCACAAAAATTGGCAGCGAAGTTATCAAAGCTGTTTTGGCTAATGAAAGAATGCACAACAACAATCAAATAATTACTCCGGCAAAAAAAATTCCGTCAAGCATTGCTGAAACTTACAATCTGATAAAAGGAGGGTACACATTAAAAGATATTGCTTCGATGCAGAACTTAACTCAAGCAGTAATTTCAATGCAGGTAGAAACAATCTTAGGCTTTGAACCCGAAGTTGAGATTAAAAATTTGATCCCTGCCGAGACTTACTCTATCATAAATCAAAAGATAAAAAAAGGAATAATAGACTTGAAAGAATTGAAAAGTAAACTGCCTGCTGAAGTTACATATCCGATGATTAGAATAGTTTTAGCGAAGGCTAAGGTTTTGGAGTTTCTTTCTTCTTGAGTTCTTCTAAATATTTTAGAGTTTTTTCAAAAAAACTTTCCCAGCGTTCCACATCCTCATTATAATATTCTACCGTGAATTCATATTCCTGTTCAGTGTAATTGTATTTTTTTAGAATAGTTTTTTTATGCTTTAATAATTCTTCACCACTCAACTTCAAAGTGTCTTGCACAATAATTATATCAGTATAAATTTTTATAAAATCGTCTTCGGGAATTTTATCTGATCCGAAACAGTTAAACTGTAGCAGGGATAAAGCAGCAGCAACTGAAAAGTAAATAACTCTTGTAGGATTTATTTTTTTCACTTACAAATTCTTCTTACTTGCCTCAAAAAGTATTTTCTTTTCACGTTCGGTTAAATTTTGATAACCTGATTGACTAATCTTATCAAGGATTGCATCAATTTCAGCTTGGGAAATTTCTTCGGATTTTTTATCTGAATGAATCTCATAAAAAGTTGCATCCTCCACATTGCGCTTACTACTACGAAATTTATCCGAAAGACCACTGAAAATATTTTTATTATTGTAGGTTCTTGAAGAAATCCCCAGCATATCCTTCAAAGGTACGTGAATACTTTTATCTAACATAATAAAAATGAAACCTGCAATTGCACCTCCAAGATGTGCAAGGTGAGCCACACCAGAACTTGCACTATCAACAAGCATAAACTCAAGAATTATTAAAAATCCAATCAGGTATTTTGCCTTAACAGGAATTAGGAAATACAGAAATATTAATTGATCGGGGAACATCATTGCAAAGGCTATCAATACTCCGTAAATAGCTCCAGAAGCACCAATGGTGGGAGCGGCCCCAACTTGCAGTAGAGGTGTAATAAATAATTGGAATAAACCTGCAACAACACCTGCAGTCAGATAATAAATTAAAAATTTTTTAGAACCCCAGATATTTTCTATTTGCATTCCAAACATCCATAGTCCGAACATATTAAAAAGTATGTGCGAAAATCCGCCATGCATAAATTGATAAGTGATTAATTGCCAGATTTGGAAATTATAGGGATGACCTGCGGCATCAAAACCACTGATTGGATTTAGTGCAAACCACCGATTCAGAACATACCATGCAGGCAAACCATTTAAAGTAATGTTATCCATCAAAAGCTGAACGAAAAACACTACTCCATTAATAATCAGAAGATTTTTAATAACAGGGGGAAAGGCACTGAAACCGCCAAACCTGCCGGAACGATAATAGTCACTCAATATTTTTTCCTATTCTATAAAAAAATTAATTGTCACTTAAAGCAGCAACACCAGGAAGAATTTTTCCTTCAAGAAACTCAAGCGAAGCGCCCCCGCCTGTTGAAACATGAGAAACTTCATCTTCCAACCCGGCTTTACTGATTGCTGCTGCCGAATCACCTCCACCGATAACAGTAATTGCACCATTCTTTGTTGCCTCCGCTAATGTTCGAGCAATTGCAAATGTTCCCGCAGCAAAGTTATCCATTTCAAAAACTCCCATCGGGCCATTCCACACTATCGTTTTTGAATTTAGTAATTCTTCGGTAAATAATTTAACTGAAGCAGCGCCAATATCCAATCCCATTTTATCAGAAGGGATATTATCAACATTAACGGTAATTGCAGGTGACTCATTATTAAATTCACTTGCAACAACTACATCAACCGGCAGTAAAAATTTAACTTTTGAAGCCGATGCTTTTTGCAGAACTTCTTTCGCAAGTTCAACTTTATCTTCTTCGAGCAGCGATTTACCGATTTCTTTTCCCTGAGCTTTGAAGAAAGTGAATGCCATACCACCACCAATTATTAAAGTATCAACCTTATCAAAGAGATTCATAATTACATCAATCTTCCCTGAAATTTTTGCACCGCCAAGTACAGCACAGTAAGGACGCTTCGGTTGAGAAAGGGCATTGCCTAGATAATCAAGTTCTTTTTGCATTAAATATCCGGCCGCACAAATCGGGATAAATTTTGTAATTCCCTCTGTGGAAGCATGAGCACGGTGTGCGCTGCCGAATGCATCATTGATATAAACATCCCCCAATGAGGAAAGTTGTTTTGAAAAATACTCATCGTTTTTTTCTTCTTCTTCATGAAAGCGGACATTTTCTAAAAGTAAAACATCACCTGCTTTCATTGCGGCAACCATTGCTGTTACATCTTCACCAATACAGTCCGGGGCCAACTTAACTTCTTTATCGAGCAGTTCACCCAATCGTTTAGCACATGGCTTAAGGCTGTATTTTGGGTTCACTTTCCCTTTTGGTCTTCCAAAATGACTCATCAGTATGGCTTTGCCGCCGCTTGAAATTATTTTTTTAATTGTTGGCAAAGAAGCAACAATTCGAGTATCGTCGGTAATATTAAAATTTTCATCCTGCGGTACATTGAAATCCACGCGAACTAAAACTCTTTTATTATTTAATTCGACTTTATCAATTGAAAGTTTATTCATCCATCCACCTGCAATTTAAAATATATTCTATAAAAAAGGACTGAGTAAAACACCCAGTCCTATCAATTTGAATCTTAAAAATTATTTTGCTAATAATTTAACAAGATCAACTACGCGGCAGGAATAACCGTATTCGTTGTCATACCATCCAACAACTTTAACAAGATTGCCGTTAACCATTGTCGACTTCGCATCAAAAATATTAGAGTGAGAGTTTCCAATAATGTCTGCGGAAACGATCTCATCTTCAGTGTACTCCATAATTCCTTTAAGTAAACCTTCGGAAGCAGCTTTCATGGTTGCGTTTATTTCTTCAACAGAAGTTTCTTTTTTCAAAATCGCAACTAAATCTGTGATAGAACCATCTGGAGTTGGAACGCGAAGGGAAAAGCCGTCAAGTTTACCTTTAAGTTCAGGAATAACTTTTCCCACTGCCTTCGCTGCGCCTGTGGTTGTAGGGATAATTGAGACTGCGGCCGATCGTGCCCTTCTCAAATCAGCATGAGGGAGATCAAGGACATTCTGATCATTTGTGTAGGCATGAACAGTAGTCATAAATCCTTTTTCAATTCCAAACTTATCGTTCAATATTTTTGCCATTGGAGCCAAACAGTTGGTAGTGCAGGATGCATTTGAAATTACTTTTTCATTGCCCGTTAAAGTGTTTTCATTTACACCAAGAACTATTGTAGCATCAACCTCACCCTTAGAGGGAACAGTTAAGATTACTTTTTTAGCACCTGCATTAATATGTTTCATGCAAGCTTCCTGCGAGCGAAAGACTCCTGTTGATTCAATTACAACATCAGCACCAAGTTCACCCCATTTCAAATTAGAAGGATCACGCTCGGCTGAAATTTTGATTCTATCACCATTAACTATAATATCACTTCCATCAACAGAGATTTCTCCTTTGAATCTTCCGTGTACAGAGTCATATTTTAAAAGATGAGCGAGTGTTTTTGCATCTGTTAGATCATTGATACCAACGAAATCAAAACCGCCAAGTTCTTTAGCTCTTCTAAAAACAAGGCGACCGATTCGACCAAATCCGTTTATTCCAATTTTTACTGACATTTATTACTCCTTTATTGATATTGAGACTGAATTGTTCTTTTCTATGTATAAAGATTTCTGAAAAACAGTTTTTCAAATTAACAAAATCATTTCTGACCAATTAAATCATAACGAAACAAGAACCACTATTTATTATTATACAAGTAAGATAATTGTTAATGAAAGAATTAGAAGTCCTTGATGTAAAATTACCATTACCACTTATGATTTTCAAACCAAAATTCATATTTCCGAAAACAATGGAAAAATTCTGCTTCGGGTGTGAGCAAAAATACTTTCTATGTGGATTAAAAATAATAAGTGAATATATACCTTGACAAAATCTATAATAAACATTATTTTAGCACTCACAATTTAAGAGTGCTAATAATTTAAAACAATAATTTAGGAGAAATATTATGAGCAAAATTAATCTTAAGCCATTAGCCGATAGAGTTATCGTAAAACCGGCTGAGGCAGAAGAAAAGACTAAAGGTGGCATCATTCTTCCGGATACAGCAAAAGAAAAACCAATGCAGGGGACTATCGTTGCTGCCGGTCCAGGTAGAACAACTGACGAAGGCAAGAACATTAAAATCGAAGTCAAGGTTGGGGATAAAGTTCTGTATGGTAAATACAGCGGAACTGAAGTTACGGTGGATGGAGAAGAATATTTAATAATGCGTGAGAGTGATCTCTTCGCAATCATCGGATAAATTAATAAAGCAAATTAAAATAGGAGAAAAATATGTCATCAAAATTAATTGAATATAACAGCGAAGCCCGCGCCAAATTAAAGTCTGGCGTTGATAAGCTCGCTAATGCTGTTAAAGTTACATTAGGACCAAAAGGAAGAAATGTAATTCTTGAAAAGAAATTCGGTGCACCAACTGTTACTAAAGATGGTGTTTCTGTCGCAAAAGAAATTGAACTTGAAGATGCAGTGGAGAACATGGGTGCGCAAATGGTTCGTGAAGTTGCTTCAAAAACAAGCGATGTAGCAGGTGATGGAACAACAACTGCAACCGTTCTTGCACAAGCAATTTACAGAGAAGGTTTAAAAAATGTCACAGCAGGTGCAAATCCAATGGACTTAAAGAGAGGAATTGATCTTGCTGTTACTAAAGTAATTGCGTATTTAAAATCAATCAGCAAAGAAGTTGAAGGAAGAAACGAAATTGCACAAGTAGGTTCGATCTCTGCTAATAATGATCAGGCTATTGGCAATTTGATTGCAGATGCAATGGAAAAAGTCGGCAAGGATGGCGTAATCACTGTTGAAGAAGCAAAAGGTATGGAAACTTCTCTCGATGTTGTTGAAGGTATGCAATTCGATCGTGGTTATCTTTCACCTTACTTCGTAACAGATACTGAAAATATGGAAGCTGTTCTTGAAGACGCTTTTATATTAATTCACGACAAAAAAATCTCTGCTATGAAAGACTTGCTTCCGATTTTAGAAAAAGTTGCACAGCAAGGAAAGTCAATGTTAATAATAGCTGAAGATCTCGAAGGAGAAGCACTTGCTACATTGGTAGTAAATAAAATTCGTGGAACTTTGAAAATTGCTGCTGTCAAAGCCCCCGGTTTTGGCGATAGAAGAAAAGCAATGCTCGAAGATATTGCTGTACTCACCAACGGTACTGTTATTTCTGAAGAACGAGGATTCAAATTAGAGAATGCTACTGTTGCATATCTCGGACAGGCAAAGAAAATAGTGATTGATAAAGATAATACTACCATTGTTGAAGGTGCTGGAAAAACTGACGAGATCAAAAAGAGAATAAACGAAATAAAAGCACAAATCGAAAAAACTACTTCTGATTACGACAAAGAAAAACTACAGGAAAGATTAGCTAAACTTTCAGGTGGGGTCGCAGTATTAAAAATCGGTGCTTCTACTGAAGTGGAAATGAAAGAAAAGAAAGCAAGAGTTGAGGATGCACTCCATGCAACCCGTGCTGCTGTTGAAGAAGGAATTGTTCCTGGTGGTGGGGTTGCTTTCGTTAGAGCAACGTCTGTTTTAGATAAACTAACCGGTGAAAATGCCGACCAAACAATTGGGGTTAAGATTATTCATAAAGCGTTGGAAGAACCTCTGAGACAAATTGTTAACAATGCTGGTATTGAAGGATCAGTAGTTCTCCAAAAAGTTAAAGAAGGCAAAGATGATTACGGATTCAATGCGGCAACTGAAGTTTATGAAAACTTAGTTAAGGCTGGGGTAATTGATCCTACAAAGGTTACAAGAACTGCGCTCGAAAATGCTGCTTCTGTTTCTGCTCTTTTACTTACTACTGAAGCTGTGGTTTATGAGAAAAAAGAAAAAGAATCACCAATGCCCGGAATGCCTCCTGGAGGTATGGGCGGCATGGGTGGAATGGATTATTAAAATCTACACATCAATTAGATGTAGATGTATATTAAAAAGGCGGAATTTTCTTCCGCCTTTTTTTATGAAAAACATGATCAATTAGCTACGACTCAAATTAATAAATCAGATTAAGCAATTCTTCGAAACCATCGAGGTTTGTCTAAAAATAGGGTTGAAATAATAGAAAAGCTTAATAATATTTCTCGACACCACGACTGTCGTTATTAAATAGTGTAAAAAAAAATTTAACGTATTATCGGATTCTAAAGTGTATCTTCAGCAAGAGTGCAAACAGAAATAATATCCTTAATCTTGTTATTATCAATTAGCACGGCTGTTAATTTATTGTTAGTTATTGCAGCAGTATCTATGTAAACAGAATTATTCTCTTCAATTCTTTCAATCTCCACCTTCCTTGTATGACCGACAACCTGCAGCTTCCCAAGATTCATAAGTTTTTTTCTATTCCACAAGATCCCGTTTTCACTTTCAACTTCCTTCTTCACAAGTTCATCAAATAATGACGGGAATTCTAATGGGGGCTCCGGTAATTCAATTTTGTAAATATCAGCAATACCTGCATGCGAAATAAAACAATCTTCCGTGTCAAAATAAAGTGGAGAGTTTATAATTACTTTCAAATGTTCATACAAAAAATGCATTTTATCTTGATAGGATGAAAGCGTTTTCCAGCTGCCATTGTAAATCCATGCTTTTGCTAATGCGCTATCCGGAAAGTGAAAGAAATAATAAAACATGTATTCATGATTTCCGGGTGTAAATGCGATACTCTGCGTTAAGATAAAATCCATTACTTCGAAGCTATAATTACCTCTATCAACAAGATCACCAACAGAATAGACAGGAACACCCGGATATTTATCTTTTAACTCATTACAAAGTTTTTTCAAAGTAAAAAAACAACCATGTATATCACCGATAACAGCTAACATAAATTAAATGTGTAACACATCTTTAGCATATTTTGCAAGCTCATCCCTAAAAGCCGGGTGAGAAATACTTATTAACGCCTTAGCTCTTTCTGAAATACTTTTACCCCAAAGCTGGACAGAGCCATATTCAGTTACAACAAAATGAACATCCCCCCGGGACGTTACAACTCCTGCACCTGGTTGTAGCTGAGGAACTATTCTGGAAATTTTTCCATCTTTCGTAACTGATGGAAGAGCAATAATCGGTTTGCCTCCTTCCGAACGGGCAGCCCCCCGAATAAAATCAACCTGCCCTCCTATACCACTAAAAAATTTTGTCCCGATTGAATCGGAACAAACCTGTCCTGTTAAATCAATTTCAATGGCGGAGTTGATCGCAACCATTTTATTGTTCTTTGCAATTATAAAAGGATCATTCACATATTCTTGAGGATGAAATTCAATGATCGGATTATTGTCAATAAAGTCATAAGTTCGTTTGGTGCCTAATACAAATCCTGCGATTATTTTCCCTTGATGAAGAGTTTTCTTCTCCCCATTTATAATTCCTTCCTCTACAAGGTCAACAACACCGTCAGAAAACATTTCTGTGTGGATTCCTAAATCTTTTTTACCTTTAAGGTATTTCATTACTGAATCAGGAATTGCACCGATGCCAAGTTGAAGTGTTGCCCCATCCTCAATCAGTTCAGAAATATTTATCCCAATTTTATCATAAATATTAAGAAGCTCTTGACTGCAATTCGGATCCACTTGCGGAAGTTCTTGTATAGGGGCATCATGCTCAACAATAAAGTGAATTTTGTTTATATGGATAAAACTATCACCAAGGCTTCTTGGCATTTGCTTATTTACTTGCGCAATAATTATTTTGGATTTTTCTGCGGGGGTTTTAATATTACCTACATCAACACCATAACTGCAGTAACCATGTTCATCGGGTGGAGAAACATGAATTAATGCAACATCAGTTTTAATAATACCCCGCTTGAATAATGAAGTAATTTCGGATAAAAATATGGGTGTGAATTCTGATCTACCCTCATTCACTGCTTTTCTGCTATTGGCACCGATGAAAAAAGCATTGTGCTTGAAATGATTTTCCATACCTGGTTCAATATATGGAAGAGAGCCAACGACGAGAATATGATAAATAGTAACATTTGATAATTCGTCTTTACGTCTTACCATTGCATTAATTAATTCAAGCGGAGCAGCACAACCCGGCTGAACAACAATATTATCACCCGATTTGATAATTTTTAAAGCCTCATCCGCGCTTCCTATTTTCTTATTGTAAATATTAAGAATATTGGAAGGCATGGTATATTTGCTGTCTATTGTCGAAACCATGAGCAAAAATTTCCTTTAAATTAATTGGTTGAGAATACTCTAAGTTTTCGATATTCAACATTAAAAATATTTGCTACGGCTTCATTTGCACAGTAGCCTCCGTAAGTGCAAACCCCATTTGCAAGTCCCTCATCACCCAGCAACGCATTTGATAGTCCATTGTCGGCAATATTTTGAATGTAAGGCATTGCGGCATTATTTAAACCATAGCTCGCTGTGCGTGAAACAAGCGCCGGCATATTGGGGACACAGTAGTGAATTACATCATGCGCAAGATAGACAGGATCAGAAATGGTTGTAACACGACTGGTTTCAATACACCCACCCTGGTCGATAGAAACATCAACTATGACTGCACCACGTTTCATTTCTTTGACCATGGACTCAGAAACAAGATGAGGAGTTTTTTCACCTTTGATTAATACCGCACCTATTAGTACATCAGCAAAACGAACACCGCGTGTAATGGTATATGGATTAGCCATAACAGTAGTAACTCTTTTTTTAAAGTAAGAATCTATTCTTCTTAACCGATTTAAGTCTTTATCAATTACAACTACCTGTGCGCCTCGACCGAGTGCTGCTCGCGCAGCAGTAGTGCCGACAACACCAGCACCTAAAATTACAACAGCGGCAGGTGCTACTCCTGTAATTCCACCAAGCAGAATCCCCCTACCTCCTTTTGTGTAACTTTCAAGATAACGTTCGGCAATTTGAATGGACAGCTGACCAGCTATTTCACTCATGGAATGTAGTACTGGAAGCCGATCCCCATCTTCGATCAATTCGTATCCGATTGCAGTTATATTTTTTTCGATAAGTTTTTCAACCACAGTTTTTTTACTAACGGCAAGGTGAAGAGATGAAAATAATATCTGATTTTCCTGAAGTATATCAATTTCGGATTCTGAAAGGGGGGCTACTTTAACTATCATCTCAGCGCGTCTGAATGCTTCCTCGCCATCATACACAATGGAAGCACCTGTTTTTATATAATCTTCATCGTGAAAATGACTGCCTTCCCCTGCCCCGCTTTGGATATAAACTGTATGCCCTGCTCTTATTAAGGAATCAACGCCGGCAGGCGCCAATGCAATTCTTCTTTCTTCTCTCTCGGTTTCTTTTGGTACTCCTATTCTCATTGGAATTTCTCTTTTTTTTATTTTAAAACTAATTAAAGCAAAATTGATATTCAACTTTAATTTTCTTATATAACAATAAAGCTAAACACATACGTATCAGATTTTTGGATACACGCTTCTCAAAATCGAATTTACTACGAAGGATTATGCCTGAACAGGGGTGAGTGGTTTTTTCCCCGTTAATACGTTAACAATGTTTCTGGCTGCAAGCATTGCCATAGCATTCCTTGCTTCAATGGTTGCACTGCCAAGATGAGGGAGTAAGACTACATTTTCTAATTTTAACAATGTAGAATTTACATTTGGTTCATTTTGATATACATCAAAACCAGCCGCATAAATTAATTTTTTATTCAACATTTTAATTAGGGATACTTCGTCAACTATCTCCCCTCGTGCTGTATTAATTAGAATGGAGCTCTTATGAATTAGTTTTAGTTTCTTTTCACTTAATAGATTAAATGTTTTTTTGTTTAAAGGTAGGTGTATTGAAATAACATTCGAGTTTGAAAGCAGTTCATCCAGCGAGACTTTTTCGCCATTAAGTTTCGTGTCGAGATATAAATTTTGATGATTAGAATAATAGAGGATTTTCATACCAAAACTATGTGCTCGAATAGCGGCTGCGGTTCCAATTCTACCAGCACCAAGTACTCCAAAAGTTTTTCCTTTCAGTTCCATTCCCAAAAATAATTTTGGCTGCCAGCCAGTAAATTTTCCTGCGCGCATAAAATTTTCAGCGGTGACAATATTCCTTGCACAACAAAGCATAAGTGAAATCGCCAAATCAGCAGTCGAATCAGTTAGGACATCAGGAGTGTTTGTAACAATAATTCCTTTTTGCATTGCATAATTAACATCAATATTATTAAACCCCACAGCATAATTTGCAATTATTTTACAATGCTTTGCCCCATCTATGAAATCTTTATCCACTTTATCGGAAAGCAAAGTGATGATCCCATCAACTTCTGAGATTTTTTCAAGCAATGTTTTTTTGGTGATGGGTCTGCTTTCGTTGTGAATTTCGAGACTAATCCCCGATTTAAGAATGTGATTTATTCCAGCCTCCGGAATTTCCTTTGTTATAAATATTTTCATTTACACTTATTAAAAAAAATATTAAATACTGAATAACATTTTAACAATAAACAAAGCCCCTAAAATTCCTGCTGCATCGGCAAGCAAGCCGGCAGCTAAAGCAAATCGTGAATTTTTAATATTCACTGACCCGAAATAAACAGCTAACACGTAGAATGTAGTTTCGGTGCTTCCATAAATTGTAGAGACAAGCACACCGAGATAAGAATCAGGTCCGAACACTGATAAATTTTCAGTCATAATTCCAAGCGAACCGCTTCCAGAAAGGGGCCGCATTAATGCCATTGGTAATGCCTCGGCGGGAAAACCAATTAAATTTGTAATAGGTCTTAAAATTATCATTAATATATCCATAGCCCCGCTTGCTCTAAATATTCCAATTGCCATTAGCATAGCAACGAGAAAGGGAATGATTTTTATAGCAATATTAAACCCTTCTTTAGCGCCTTCAATAAAATTTTCGTACAAATTTATTTTTTTGAATAAACCGAAGATTAAAAAACTAACTATTATAGAAGGAATTGCTAAAGTAGAAAATAAAGATAAGGCACTAATAAAACTTTCAGCAGATATAAAATTTATTTTATTTGAGATAATCTTGCCCCATCCTAAATAGATGCTTACAAAAATAGTTAAAAGCAATATTAAGATAAGTATTAGGGGATACATTCTTTCTCTAAGCCATCCAAAAAATATTTCTTTACCACCCGCTAACTTTGCAAAAGTTTTTGCGGCAATAACTCCAGTGATTGTTGCGCACAACGCTCCGAATATTGAAGTTCCTATTATTAAAGTTGGATCAACACTTCCAGCAGCAGCTCTAATTGCAATAGCTGAGGCTGGTATTAAAGTTAAACCCGCTGTATTAATAGCAAGGAATGTTATCATCGAATCAGAAGCAGTATCTTTTTTAGGATTCAATTCATTTAACTCTTGCATAGCTTTCAATCCAAAGGGGGTGGCAGCATTTCCCAAGCCGAGCATGTTTGCTGAGATATTCATAATCATTGAACCGACTGCAGGATGATCAGATGGAATTTCGGGGAATAGGAGTTTGGTTATTGGACGAAGCATCCTTGCAATAACTGATATTAATCCCGCCGTTTCACCCACCTTCATTATGCCTAACCACATTGCCATTATGCCGATAAGCCCGAGTGCAATTTCTACAGCCATTCCCGCATACTCGATTATTGAATTTGTAACGGATTTTATTTTAATAAAGCTAACTTCTTCAAATTTTATTTTTCCAGTTAACATGTTGCTGCGCATAGCCAAGTTAGAACTGAATTCACCAACTAATATTTCATCACTTCCGTTAGCTTTTGCCATCTCAATCAATACTTCTGGAGAATTTGAATTGACCTGAATATCAATCCTTGCGTTTTTACGGTTCTTAGGTTTATTGATTGTCCCAAACAGAATAACATCATTATTAAGTAATTGCTGGAACCCATCATTAAAAGATTTTTTGTCTATAATTATTTTGCAGATATATACATCCCCCCCGTCAATATTTGTTGAATCAACTAATACCTGCGATGAGAACAAATACTTATTTGCATATTTGTTATCTGAACTTTCATTTAGATCAATGAAAACGGCGGTTCCAATTCCAAATAATATTAAAAAACTCCAAACGTAGTTAAGCAATTAATTACTTTCTAAAGATTGCTGAATATTTTTTTGGTGAATGGGAAAGAATGGTTTCCTCTTTTGTTAGCAACAATAATTTTAAGTTCATGTTCCCCAGCTGTTAATGCATCTCCAATAATTGTTAGTAACCCTGTTTCAGTAGAATAAGTAAAATTGTTGTATTTAATTTTATCCAGTAAAACGATAATAGACTCCGCTTCAATACCGATATCATCTTTTAGAAAAAATGAGAAAGTATGTTCATCACTTAATTCTTCAGAAGAAATAATCTCAGGAATTGAATTAGCAAAGTAACGACATAAGCCTCTGAATATCCCCCATGCTTCAATTCTATTAAATTCCTCGAGAGATAATCTTTTTTCTTCATAATAATTTGTGTGAAAGCCGCATTCGACAAGCACTGAAGGGATGTGTGTTTCCCTTAAGACAGAAAATCCTTTTCCGGGATATACGGAATAATCAGAATAAGTTCCATCAAAAGAACCTAACCCGCCGGGATTTCTCATAGCATAAGACAAATCACGCTGAATATATTTCGCAATATCTCTTTCACAGGGATTGTATTCATAGTCCAATTCAGTTGCATGATAATAAGTTGAAGTGTAATTAGTTGTGGTATCGCCCGAATCAGCAGGAGCATTATGATGAATGCTTATAAAAATATCTGCCCCAATACTATCTGCCATGAGGGAACGCAATTTTAGATCAACTGTTTTATCAGTTTCGCGTGAAAGATAAACTTCAACCCCGGTTTCTATTAAAAATTCTTTCAAGAATAATACAACATTCAGATTGATATCTGCTTCAACAACTAATTTATTAATTCCGATATTCTTCCTATCACTGCCTCCGTGACCTGCATCTAAAAATATTTTGCGCTGGGATATATATTTAGAATATTCATTTAGAAATTTGTTTTTTTGTTCTGGATATTTTAATTCAGCAGGGATTTCGTAATAGACTTTATCGCGGTAAATAATTTTGGTTTCTGTACAGGCAGAAAATT
>DAOLIQ010000062.1:0-20669 GCA_035328465.1 Ignavibacteriaceae bacterium
GCACATAAGATTGGAAATACTGTATCCAAGATAGAATCTTCGGTGTCCAAGATGTAATCTTGGGCGTCCAAGATGTAATCTTATGTGCGAAATTTAACAATTTTCGCATTATTAGGTAATTTTCAGCATGAATAGTTGCGGATAGAAAGGGAAGTGTTTAAAACTGCACAAAAAGCGGCTGTATAGTGACGTTGACAGGAAAGTTCAATTAGATTTAATCATAATCTAGAATTTTAACTGAATAAATCACCTTACGCAGTTGTCATGCTGAACGCGTTTCACCGAAGGAGTCCTTTGGACAGCATCTAAAATTTTAACAAATTAAGATTCCGATAGCATCGTCACTGAATGATGTAAGGCCTAGTTCTGCTTTAGGTGATTTAAATAATATAAGTTTTTATTTAGTTTTATTTTGATAAGCAAATTTTCCAAAATACTTTTTTGCAGCTCTATTATATGCCTGCGCCGCATCTTTTTGAGTAAGATAAAACCCTAAAAATAATTTTTTACCATCAGCACATATATTCGAACTCCATTTATTAGCTATCTTACTCCAGGAAACCCCCTTATATTTTGATGTTGTGCTTATGCTAGTTTTAGCTCTCATTCTTTCTTTGTCTTTACGCGTAGCAACAATCAAATTTGATTTTCTGTAATCAAGATTTTCTAAATTTTTTCTTAATACTATTTTTACTTTTTCCCGCATTATTTCTCGTGCAAGATAACTAGTTACGACCTTCTTTTGTTTTCGGTCCCAAACTGTATTTATTATTTGAGGTTTTCTTTTTTCAGATTTTCTTAACACCCATATTTTTTGGTTCAAACGATCAAAATCTTCTGCATCAACTTTTACCTTTTCTCCGTTTTTTAAGGTGAGATTTTTCCAATTATTTTTTTTCATAGGTTTTTATTTTGTATTAGTATAATTGAAATAATAAGATTTGATTTCTATTTCTATAGTGTTGTGAAATTCTATGCATTTTTTTTTTACATTCTATTTACAATTTTTATTTCATCTTCTTTTAAACCGTAAAACTCATACACAAACTTATCTATTTCTTTACCTAATTGTTCGCACTTTCTTTCAAGAAAGTTTTTATCGCTTTCTGTTTTGGCTTGTTTTTTTTTAGTTTGACTTTAGTAACATAAACAGTAAAGCACTATTACCCTAATAACCTTATTGTGATTTGTTTTTTGCTTAAAAAAGATTGAATAACGAAATAAGGTCTAATTCAGGGGAGTTCAGTGATGTAACTTAGGCTAGGAAATGAACGCTGAGGAAAATCTAACTAATTAAAGATGACATCCTCAGAAGAAAATGTCATCTTTAATTTCATTTAAACTTAAATAAATTACTTATTCATATTTGCCAACTGATCCGGCGGCACAGGCAATGGAACGAGGTTATTAATGGGTTTTATGGTTCGCAGGTAAGCATAGATTGATTTCAGATCATCATCAGTCAATTGTGCAAAATTTGGCCAGGGCATCGGAGGTAATAACGGTCTGCCTACCCCTTTTAATTTTCCCTCCCTGAGAGTTTTAATAAACATTTCTTCTGAAACAGTTCCGAGACCTGTTGCATTGTCAGGGGTGAGGTTAGCTGAATAGGAAATACCCCACGGACCAACCCACGAAGCAAGGTGACCATTTGTCAGCATCCATTTACCAGGTCCAACCATATCAGGATCGATTTTATAATTGGATTCGTTAGCTGGCTGCCCGGATAAAAGTCTGCTTGTATCGGGCATCGGACCCATTTCAGTCATGATCTTGGGGGTATGGCAGTCATTACAACCGCCAAATGTTGTGAGATATTTTCCTCTTGCTATCATTTCATCTTTGGTCATTGCTTTTTTTTCGTCTTGCGTAGAGCAATTCAATTGTAATAAGATGAATGATGCACAGAAAACTAGAAACACGGACATCAGGATAGAGCTTTTCATAAACAGTACTCCTAAATTTGATTTAAAAATTGTTGATTAAATAATGAGACCTATCTATCCCCCTCGAATTAAAAAACGATTTAAAATAAATAATTGAATAACCCAGAACGTATTATTTATTAATTCGTTGTGGTTAAAAAATATCCATTAAAATAGCATAAGTCAATAGGTTTGATCGAAGTATTTTTGAAATAGCTGAAGATGGATGAGCAATAATTATTTCTAAGAGCAATTTCTGCATATAGGAAATATTAGCTTATTAAATACTTCTGAAAAATTCAATAAGTCATTCCTGTGCAAACAAGAATTTATTGATTATGTGTTAGATTTTATTGATCTTTAATTCTCAATATTTTTAATCAAACTATATACTGCTTAGTTATATTTGTTATAGAAATTGTTTTCGAAAGTTTATCAGTAAGGAATATTTTTTAATGTACGAATACCTTCAGAATAATGTGTTCTTTGCACAGGTTCCGGGAAAGATGGAACAGCTTTGCGAAGAGGAACTGATTCAACTTGGCGCGAAAAACACAAAAGTAACTTATCGGGGTATTTATTTTGAAGCTGATAAAATTTCACTTTACCGAATAAATTATACCGCCCGAACAATCTCTCGTGTGTTAGCTCCGATAGTCAGTTTTTATTGCAGCAACTCAACAGCAATAATGAAAGCTGCTGAAAAAATAAATTGGGATGAAATATTTTCTGTTGATAAAACTTTTTCGATTACTTCATCGGTTACAAAAAGTACAATAAATAATTCTCTTTACGCTTCACAGGTTTTAAAAGATGGAATTGCAGATTACTTCAGAAATAAATTTGGCAAAAGACCTAATGTTGAAACAGTAAATCCCGATGTCAGGTTTAATCTTCATGTAGAAAAAGACAAAGCTGTGTTAAGCCTTGATACTTCGGGAGAATCATTACACAAACGCGGCTACAGGCTGCTTGCGGGTGAAGCACCAATGCAGGAAACTCTCGCTGCTGCAATTATCCGATTAAGTAAATGGGACGGGGGAAAACCGCTTCTCGATTGTATGTGCGGCTCGGGGACAATTCTTTGTGAAGCATTAATGCACTACTGCAGAATTCCTGCACAATTGCTTAGAAAGAATTTTGGCTTCTTTTATCTGCCGGATTTTGATAATGATTTATGGAAAAAAGTTAAAGAAGAATACGGATTGAAAATCAGACCTTTGCCAAAAGGATTGATTTCGGGAAGTGATAAATCGCAAATAGCAATTGAAGTGGCAAAGGAAAATTTATCGAGGCTTCCCTTTTCTGAAAATGTGGACTTATCAGCTAAACCATTTCATCATATCAATCAATTTGAAAATGGAGTTTTGATTACCAACCCCCCTTATGGGATCAGACTTGGAATCAGGAGTGAGGTTGAAATTCTTTACAAGGAATTTGGAGATTTTTTAAAAACAAAATGCCAAGGAACTTCAGCTTTTATTTACACGGGTGATCCGGAGTTAAGAAAATTTATCGGGCTTAAAACTTCAAAACGAACTCCATTGGTAAATGGAAAGCTTGAGGGAATTCTAATACAGATTGACAGTTATGAGGGCAGCAAAAAGAAAAAATATCAGATCGGCAAGAATCAATTTGAGAATTAATAATTAAGAAAATTATACGAGGAAAATTTCTCTTTCCATTTATTAAACATTTGTTTAAGTTTTAGCGGGTTAAATCGAAATAAAAAGAAATAATTTTTAAATGTTTCTTATAAACTACATACAAACAGTTTTTTTGTCCTTCCAACAGGAGAAGATTTCAGATTACACAAATTTGACAAAGGATATTTATAGCCCTCTGTACATTTCGATTTTAATATTATTGCTGCTGATAGTTTTCATCTATGCTTCTTACAGACATGTTTACAATCCAATACTAAAAAAGAGAAAAGAAGAACAACAGCAGTTTGAAGTAAACACTTCCAAATTACTTGCACTTTTCTCTGAGCTGGATCCAAATCCAATCTTAAGGATTGATCCTTTTGGTGAGATTAGAGGAATAAATAAATCAGCTAAGTCACTTTTTCCATCTATAAAGCTTGATGACACAAAAATAAAAAATATTTTGCCCGAGATGGATTTTAATTTTATAGAATTGATTAGGGAAGACAAAACAATTACAAAAACTATTCAGATCGGTGATAGATTTTATGAAGTGAATTGTAATGGAATATCATTTTTGGATATGGCTCAACTTTATTTTTGGGATATTACTTCTAAGAAATCCTACGATGAGCAAATGAAACATTACCAAAACTTACTTCGGAGTGCATCAATAAATTTACAGGCAAGTATCGAGGATGAGCGAAATCGAATTTCTAAAATTCTGCATAACTCAATCGCACAAAACTTATTGTTGATAAAGATGAATGTCAGTAAATATAAGAATTATGTCCAGTCAGGTTTGAACAATGAAGAAGTGGACAGAACTTTAGAAATTTTGGAATCCACCCTGAAGGAAACTCGATCTCTTGCCCACGAATTAAAACCGATGAGTCTCGAACAGCTTGGTTTATATACAGCATTGAAATCTACTTGTTATAATGTCGCTAAAGAATCAGGTCTTACTTATGATATTCAAATTCCCGAGCAGACAATAAATTTAGGGGGAGAGGTTGATATTTGTATTTATCGGGTAGTGCAGGAGGCATTAAATAATATGTTACGTCATTCAAAAGCAAAATCTTTTAACGTAAAACTTTCAATTGAAAATCAAACTTTAACTTTATATGTATCTGATGATGGAATAGGATTTAGTCCAAGAAAATTGATTAACGATAAATACGTCTCCGACGGGATGGGACTAATGAGTATGCAGGAAAGTGTTGAAAGACTAAACGGAACTTTTGAAATTGAATCTTCTGAAAATTTGGGAACTGTCATAATAGCTTCGTTTCCATTAAATCAAAAAAATAATGTTAAACCCGGTTATCAAAATATTAGTAGCTGATGATCATACTCTGTTCAGACAGGGTGTAATACGGCTTTTAAGCGACAATCAAAATTTCGTCGTTGTTGCTGAAGCAGAAAACGGCGAAGAGCTTTACAAAAAATACTTCCAGGTTAGACCGGATGTAGTGCTGGCTGATATTTCTATGCCGGATTTATCCGGTATAGACGCATTTCAAAAAATTAAAGCCGAAGATAAGTCGGTAAAAGTACTTTTTTTATCAATGTTTGAAAGCGAAGATTATGTCTATGAGACTTATAAATCAGGTGCTATGGGATTGATAAATAAAAACATACTTGAGGGAGAATTGTACTTTGCGATTCAAAATGTCTATAAAGGGAAGAAGTATTTTGGTAGCAGATGGGATGAATTGTCGCTTCAAAAATTGGTTAAGGATTTTGAGCAATCTCCTAAATTTGCTAACAATTCGTCGACAATTTTTAGCGAGAAAGAAATAAAGATTCTCGATCTGATTTCGAAAGGGTTGACTAGTAAAGAAATAGCAGAACAATTATACCTTAGTAAAAAATCCATCGATTACTATCGAGCCAATTTAATGAGGAAAGCAGATGTTAAAAATAAATCTGAGCTTGTAAAATTTGCTGTGAATTATATTAAAAAGCATAATTGACAAACCAAAAATGCAAAACAGTGGATAAGAGATGCATACATCAATTAAAAATATTTTTAATTTTCTCAGAATCAATTTCTCTTTAACTTTACTGAGATAAAAATATTAAATCAATTATTATGAATAAATTTATTATACATACAACCCCAACTGTTTGCCTGCTTACATTATTATTATATCTAAGTTCTCCGACCATTGCACAACAAGCAGGGAAAATTATTTCAAGTGAAGAAGCAAATAGTAATTTTGGGCCCGTCGGTCAGGTTACTCTCATATCAAAATCATTTTTAGAGACTTTGCTGAAACAAGCTGGCCAGTTAATTATGTTCAGAGTGACCGAATCTGGATTAATTATTCTTGATGAAAAGCGTAATGTGCTATTTCCGCAATCGAAGGAGATAAAAGTAAATAAGGAGGATGTTTTTATAGTTTACAGTTCTTCTGTTGTTTATGATCTATTAAATCGGGGAGAAGGAACATCTTTAAATATTGAACAGCGTGCAGAAGTCCTATCCATTTCATTCGGATTATCTACGCTTGAGTTTGGACAAATGTGCCCTCCATTTTGTAACTGAGGTAAGTTTTGGAAATAAGTAGATATATTGCACTAATTTCAGAAATCATCTGGATATTCCCATTATTCCGACAATCAAAAACAAAGTGGTTTATATTTTTTTTAGTACTGGGAATTCTTGACCCTTTAACACATCTTCTAAGAATTACATTTTCATATGTTGGAAATTTACAATATGATTTGGGATCCATAGCACTTTATCTCTCCCTATATGTTGTTGAAGGAAAAAAGCCCAAAGAATCAGACTACCTGTTCGTCGTTTTATTGATTATTACACGACTCTTAACTTCAATAGACGTATTGTTCGTGCTCATTGTACATCTTTTTATTTTCTATAAAATATTGAGCTTTACAGTTATTGAATCACACTTAAAGGAACGATTGAATATTCCTTTTTTAGTTTTAATGCTTTATGAACTTTCTATATTAATAAAATTATCGGCATATCTAAATAAAAGTCCAGCAAGTGATGTTCCATATTTTTTTATGCTTTTTTTTGAAATGAGTATAGCTCTCTTTTTTATATTTTTTAGAATAGATAACCCTTGGCTGCTAATAAACTTCAGACGCAAACAGAGTATTCTTAGTTCAGAAAAAATCGATCCGGACTGACATCTCATAATCCCCCACTAATTAATAAAAGTTAATTACTAAGTATTGCTATGTAATTGTTACTTTAATTTAGCATTTGTACTAAAGTGCTAAATATATTTCTTCATTTGTACTAAATTTTTTATTAAAAATTAGTACAAAATACTAATGCTATTTCCCTAAAAGTATCTTACAATTGTAGCGTCGTTTATCTACTTTATAATAACAAATTTCAGTGCTGGCGGTAACGTGGTAAGAGGAAGAGGGAGGGTTGATTTTTAATTTTAGAATTATTGGAGAAGTAAATTAATCGGGAGGCAATATTTATGAATAAATGGGCAGACTATCTTATCTCTGCAGTCAGGTACGCTGATCAACAGCAAGGATATATAACTTATGTCAAAGTTCATGAAGACCAGACCAGGAAGATCGGAAAAGGATATACCTGGAATCGAGATGAAATTATTGAAGCTCTGACTGCCGGTAAATCATTGATGACTATCTATAAAAAAGAAACAGGCGACTGGATAAAAGGCCTGGTTGTTAATTTGATAAAAAAAAATGGCGCTGTGTTTATTTCTGATACTGAGGAATCCAGCACCGATCATTTATCCGGAGTACAAAAACTGTAAGCAGAAGCCTACCCTTTTGGGGGAAGGGTCTGGCATCTCATAATATGAATTTTCAGAATTGAGTTTTATTTTAACTCTGATATTTATATTCAAATAAATTAAATGTTGAAGGTATGTGGGATGGATCGGTCAATGACCGATCCAACTTTTTATTATCAGCGCCTTTCAATTCCTCATAATATCTTTCCAATTATTTTTTCATTAAATTTTTTTTTAGTAAAATCATTTATAATTTTTTAAAAATAATTGGAGTATTCATGTCAATAAATGTCCAAAGGGTAATAAAATTTAGTTACACACTAAGAGATGAGCAGGGAAATATTTTGGATTCAACGGAAAAGAGCGGCGCTTTATCTTTTTTAACGGGAAGCGGCCAAATTATTCCGAAGCTTGAGGAAGAACTAAGTGTAATGCTTATCGGAAGTAAAAAAAATATCCATATAGATGCTCAAGATGCCTATGGAGAATATGAATCCGAAGCGATTCAAACTGTAAAACGAATAGAATTTCCCGAAGACATGAATTTAGAAATCGGACAAAGTTACTATGCTAACACTCCCGACGGGGGACAAATGCCTTTTTTGATCAAAGAAATAAATGATGATGAAGTCATAATTGATTTCAATCATCCACTTGCTGGTGTCAATTTAGATTTTGACGTACAGCTTGTTGATGTCCGTGATGCAACTCAAGAAGAAATTTCCCACGGACATGTTCACGGGGCTAATGATAATCATCATCATTAGAAAATTTAAAATTCCTTATGTAGCTTGTTCAAATAATTTATACCAGGATGATTTGAAATTAATTTAACATGAAATTTTTATCTCAAATCATCCGGGTCATAAGAATAGTCAGCGATTCTTGCCTGAAAATACTTCTACTTTAATGCTTATCTTCATTTTAATTTTTTTAATTATACTCTATGAAGTTGAATCTTTTTAGGATACTTTGTCTTACATTTTTAATCTCACACACTGCTATAGGGCAGATTGATTCATGCAATTATTCTGATACATTGCATAATTCGATTTTTCATGAAATTACTGATCAAATCGATTATGGCTTGGACGATGCTTCCGGATTATTCTCCCGCCTTTCAGAGACCACCAGCACTGATTTAGTTTACACTGCTGGATTTATCGGCGGACTTGCTGCAGCTTTTACTTTAGATCAAGGAGTTAGAGATGTTGTTTCTCGAAACCAAAATTCAGCAACCAAATCAATTACTGACATTGGTGAAAGATATGGAAATGTAATTTATGCAGGCGCTCTATCTTTCGGTTTATTTACAACCGGACTGCTCCTTGATAATCAGAAAATAGAAAACACAGGTAGGGTACTTTTTGAAGCGCTTTTGATTGCCGGCGGCACAGCACAAATTATCAAAATCGTAAGCGGAAGAAGCCGACCTTTTACAAATGAGGGTTCAGCTGCTTTCAATTTTTTTGAGCTTGATAATCCTCATAACTCATTTCCTTCGGGGCATACAGTAGTTGCATTTACAACAACTGCTGTATTAGCCGCCACGATAAAAAATGTATATGCTTCTATTGGACTTTACGGGCTTGCCGGACTGACAGCTTATCAAAGAATTTATTCCGATAACCATTGGTTTTCAGATACTATTCTTGCTGCTGCATTGGGAACTGTTATTGGCAATGCGCTTGTAATGATAAATGAGAAGCGATTTGAAAATTCCTCTCAGAGAAAAATTGATTTGAATATTTCTCCAAGTATAGTTCGATCAGGAATTGGATTAAACTTGTCAATTAATTTTTAACTTCATTTCATTTATTTATTCTTTAAATGCTTCAGACAAATAATTGAAAGGTATTATTCTTCGTATGATGTGATTACAGTTCATTCGATTTAGTAATTTTAGTACAACTTTAATTTCTTTTATTTAAAAAATAACTCTCGTTTTCTTGATAAAGGAGTGAATATGAAATCAATAGATAGGGTCACTGCTCAATGGGGGGGAAATTGGTTTAAGATTCTCTTTAAAAATTATCCTCGAGCGATGTGGATTTATGATCTCAAAACTTTATCCTTTCTTGATGTGAATGACGCCGCTGTAAAGATTTACGGCTACTCCCGCAAAAAATTTCTTACAATGACTTTGAAGGATATCAGACCGGGGAAGGAAGTTCATAAATTACTAAAAAATATTTCACTAAATCGCCCCTCCTTTCAACAATCAGGAATTTGGAAGCATCAGTTAAAAAACGGAAAAGTTATTGATGTTGAAATAATTTCTCATACCATAAACTTTGAAAACCACAAAGCTGCAATTGTAATTGCTAAAGATGTCAGCAATGAAGTAAAACTCCATAATCAATTAGTGGCAGCTAAAGCCGAACTGCGAACTACCCTTTATAGTATTGGCGACGGAGTGATTTCTGTTGATTCAAAAAGCCGGATACTTATGATGAACAAAGCGGCAGAGAAACTGACTGGCTGGAAAGAATCAGAAGCAAAAGGGAAATTATTATCAAATGTTTTTAAAATTGTAAATGAGGAGACACGTAAAAAAGCAGTCAACCCTGTCGATAAGGTTTTGAAGCGAGGAATTGTAGTTGGATTAGCTAATCATACCTTGCTAATAATGAAAGATGGAACTGAAAGACCAATAGCAGATAGCGGCGCTCCTATTAAGGACGAGAACGGAAATATTGTTGGAGTAGTACTTGTTTTTCGTGATCAATCGAAAGAGCGTCAACTCTTTAAACGTATTTCAAAACTCAATCGTGTTTATTCTATCATTAGCGATACTAACCAGGCTATTGTTCGAATCAAAGATAAAAAGTCACTGTTCAAACAAGCTTGTAAAATTGCTGTTGAGGATGGGGGATTTGTTCTTGCCTGGGTAGGTTTATTGGATAAAAATTCTTCTAAAGTTAACGTTATTGAATTCGCGGGGAAATCCCACGGTTATCTCAATAAAATAAATATTGACCTAATAGACAAAGCAAGAAGTAAAGGTATAACCGGACAAGCATTTAAAACCGGTAAGTATGTTATTTCTAATAATATTTTAAAAGATTCTAAAATGCAGCCGTGGCATAAAGATGCCCAAAAATATAAAATTTATTCCTCCGCAGCATTTCCAATAAAAATTTACGGAAAGGTGGTAGGAACTTTTAATCTTTACTCAACAGAAACTAATTATTTTAGCAAGGAGGAGGTAAAATTATTTGATGAGCTTGCTTCGGATTTATCTTTTGCATTGGAGTTTTTTGAGGAAGAGCGAAAAAGAAAACAAATCGAAATTGAACTATTAAGATCAAAGTCAAGAGTTGAAGAAAGCGAAAGAAAATTTACTGCAATTACAAATCAGGCAACCGAAGGAATTGCACTTTCAAATTTGGAGGGTCATTATGTATTTGTAAATCCCGCTTTTTGTAAAATGACAGGATATTCAGAAAAAGAATTACTTCAAATGACTGTTTTCGATTTAAAAGCAAAGGACCAACCAACCGTGTTTTTCAAAAGCAAAAACGAGAGACAGGGAATTCCATTAGAAATAAAATTAAAACGAAAAGACGGGAGTGAATTTTATACCGAAATTATAGGTAGAGTAATTACTATTGATAATAAACAATTTGTCTTAGGAACGGTCCGGGATATTACTGAGCGTAAGAATTCGGAATTAGCATTGAACAAATCTGAGACTAAATACCACCACCTATATGAAAATTTAAGAGATGCATTTGTTCAAACGGATATGGAGGGTCACTTCATTGAATATAATGTAGAATATTTGCGATTGCTTGGCTATGAGCCGAATGAAATCAATGGACTAACTTACAAAGATATTACCCCAGCCAAGTGGCATCAGTTTGAAAATGAGATAGTTAAAAATCAAGTATTGGTTAAAGGTTATTCCGAAGTTTACGAAAAAGAATACCGAAAAAAAGATGGAACTATTTTCCCTGTCGAATTAAGAACTGTTTTAGTCACCGATGTTAATAATCAGCCGGAAGGAATGTGGGCAATTATTCGGGATATTAGCAACCGAAAGAAGAATGAAACTGCGCTGAAAGAAAGTGAATACTTTTTGAAACAATCTCAACTCGTTGCGGGGCTTGGCAGCTATGTACTTGATATAAAATCTGGAATTTGGGAATGCTCGGATTTACTAGATAATATATTCGGCATTGATAATTTATATCCTCATACTATTGAAGGTTGGGTAAATATAATTCACCCTGATTTCAGAAGTGAAATGATTGAATATTTCCAAAACGAAGTTTTATTAAATCACAAACGCTTTAATAAGGAATATAGAATTATCCGCCCAAATGACGGTACCGAACGGTGGGTGCATGGATTGGGTGAATTAGAATTTGATGACACAAATCATCCCGTCAAAATGCTCGGGACTATTCAAGATATTACAAATCGTAAACTTTCCGAGCAAGCACTTCGCCAAAGTGAAGAACAAAAAAGAATAATAATAGAGTCGCTTCCGGTCGCAATTTATGAATCGCCCTTCGATACTGAAAATGATACTAGCTGGGTTAGCAGCAGTATCGAAGGATTAACCGGCTATACAGTAAGTGAGTATCTGTCTGAAAATGATTTCTGGCGGAGTAGATTACATCCTGATGACAGAGAAAAAGTTTTGAATCAATATATTTCTGCACGCAAAACAGAGTACTTCGAGATGGAGTATCGCTGGCTTTGTAAAAACGGAGAATATAAATGGTTCTACGATAAATCCGTTTCATTCAATAAATTTGGTAAGAAGGAGTATCTCGGTGTAATCATTGATATTAACGAGCTAAAGCAGGCAGAAGAGTCCTTAAAAATAGCAGAAGTTCGATATAGAAAATTTTTTGAGGAAGATCTTTCCGGTGATTTTATTTCTACAACTGATGGAAAAATTTTAACATGTAACCCTGCCTTTGCCCGAATATTTGGTTATGCTTCTGTTGATGAAATCATGAAAGTTAGTTCCAATACCTTGTATAAAACCACAAGCGATAGAGAACAATTTTTAAATTTAATTAGAGAGAAAAAATCATTAACCGTGTTTGAGGAAAATTTAGTTACAAAAGATGGAAAGCCAGTCACTGTTCTCGAAAATGTGGTTGGTGAGTTTAATGAAAAAAATGAATTGGTTCAGCTTCAAGGTTATCTTTTCGATATCACTGCCCGAAAGAAAATGGAGGAGGCAGTTCAAAATCAGCTAAAATTTGCAATTGCAGCGAACAAAATTTCCGAGATAATTATAACAACTGACGAGCAATTAAAAATATTAGAAAGTTCTATTCAAATTATTGGCGAAACTCTTTCTGCAGATAGAGCGTTAATCTATAAAGTTAACTTTAAAAATAATCTGGCTATGGGTCTATGCGAGTGGATCGATCCAAATAAACCTGATGTACAATCAACAAAAGCAAATTATCTATTGAGTTACTTTAACAGTTCGGCAGCTTATATTCAAAAAACCAAAAAACTTATAACAAGTCATGACGATGAAATTAATCCAAATTTTTATACGGAAGGTTCGGCTGACTTACTTCATAAACAAATGAAAATAAAAAGTCTGCTTTGGTATCCGTTCGCTTTTCACGACGAAGGATATTATTTACTAGTTATTAATCAAGTTCATTCAATTAGAAAGTGGAATGATGACGAAATTGTGTTCCTTGACACTATCAGTAAGCAAATCAGCATTGCTTTTAAAAAGATCGAACTAACAGAAGAGATAAAACTATCACGCACACAGTTAAAAACTTTATCAAACCGGCTTGAAAAATCAAGGGAGGAGGAACGGACAAGAATCAGCAGAGAAATTCATGACATACTTGGTCAAAATCTTACCGCAGTTAAAATTGATCTGGTAAATCTGTTGAAAAATCTGCCGGATAAAGACAATAATGAACAAAAAGTCGAACCCTTAATAAAATTGATCGAAGACTCTATTGATACTGTAAGAAAAATTTCGTCGGATTTAAGACCGGGCATTCTTGATCAGCTTGGATTAATTGATTCGCTTGAATGGCAATTATCAGAATTTGAGAATAGAACTAAAATAAAAACTTCTTATGTTGTGCAAGATCAGTCAATAAATTTATCAAAAGATAAAACAATTGCTATGTTTAGAGTGTTTCAAGAATTATTAACAAATATTGTAAGACATTCGGAAGCTGATGAAGTGAAAGTAAATGTTTCTGTTGAAGATGGATATCTTATTCTCGCCGTTGCAGATAATGGCAAAGGTATTGACGAAAGTTCAATAAAAAATCCAAACTCAATCGGACTTCTTGGTATGCGTGAACGAATTGCGGCTGTTGGCGGATCATTAAAAATTTCCGGGATTTCTGGCGAAGGCACAAAAGCCAATGTCATTGTGCCGTTAAATGAATAACTCTTTCCAAGTGCCGGTAAAAATGAGGTCCAATAATGTCACGTTCTTCTAACTTGAATGACTAAATAAAATAACTTGATAAATATTAATATCGGAAATTAATAATGAAAAAAAGTAACCTAAATATTCTGCTGGCAGATGATCATAAAATTCTAAGGCAGGGGTTAAAAAAAATATTAGATGAAAGTTTTCGCGACACACATTATGGCGAAGCAGCAAACAGTGATGATGTAATGAGAATTTTAGATGAATCTAAATGGGATATCGCCATTCTTGATCTAAATATGCCGGGCAAAAGTGGATTAGAAATATTAAAAGATTTAAAAGCTTTAAGACCGGAAATACCTGTTCTTGTTTTGAGTATGTATCCCGAAGAACAATTTGCACTCCGCGTTATTAAATCTGGTGCTGCTGGTTACCTTACCAAAGACAGTGCACCGGAAGAGCTTGTTAGTGCAGTAGAAAAAATTCTTGAAGGCAAAAAATTTATCACCCAATCGCTTGCAGAACTTTTAGCATCGGAGATAAAAAAACCAGGGGTTGAGTATTCTCATCAGCTACTTTCTGACCGCGAGTATGAAATTTTTCTTATGATTGCCGGCGGCAAAACCGTCTCACAAATTGCTGATGAGCTTTCACTTAGCTCCAAAACTGTCAGCACACATCGGGCGCACATCCTTCAAAAAACAAATCTTAAAAACAATGCGGATATCTCCCTTTATGCCATCAGGCACAAATTAGTGGATTAAAAGATGAGTTATAATAAATTTCGTCGGTATAATCTTATCATTCTTTAACAAATCATTCAGAGCTTAGTCATTCCAACCGAATACTAATTCTGACTAAGGGTAAACGGCATATTATTTGATATGAGTAGATGGTTCTCTATTAATTGTTGTCTTACATACAAATGAAGCCGACAATCAAATAGCATTTATGGAAGAAATATTATTAAAAAGAATGGAAAACGTTGATCTAGACTATGCATTATTTAAGAAATTGAATTATGACAACATTATTTTATTTAAATAATAAAGTAGAATTTACCGAAGTGGAAATTTTGAAAGCAGATATTACAATTAGGCGTATCAAAGTTGCCATTAGTCAAATCGATGTGGAAGGAAAGTAATGATGAGTAAAATATTAATTATTGAGGATGATGCTCTTACAAGAGAATTTTATAAATGTTTATTTAAGCGGACCGATATTGAAGCATTTATACTTGATGATGGAGATGAAGCAATTCAAATCCTCTCAAACGAAGAGATAAAACTCATTTTAATGGATATTAATTTGAATAACACTTTTCTTAATACCGTTAAAATGGATGGGATTAGACTTTCACGTTATATAAAGACTTCGATGAATGGAATCAGTTCGATACCTATTTTGCTTGTTACTGCATATTCAATTTTGCCAGCACAAGAAAATTTTATAAATCAAAGCATGGCACAAGGCATTATCAGCAAGCCAATTTTAGATCATAATGAATTTATAAATAAAATTAAAATGATGATGTTAAAATGAATTCCCCATGGCATCAGTTCTATATTTTAAACTGAAGTTGTAAATTCTTCTTATATCGCATCTCGAATGCCCATAATAGAGCTAAAAAGTCTAAAAATAATTCCAATCGTTTCTAAATAAATCATTTGAATCTAAACAAAACTAACCAATCCAAGTTTTATTTTCTGAATCTCCTCCGTTTGTAATCGTCAATTGTGATGCATTTCTACCAGTGATCAGGATAAAATATGCGAATAGTCACATTAAATCCAGACTATTGTAAGAGTCACATTTTTCACTTTTTTTTAGACGCACTTAAACACTAATTTCGTAATACAAAAACAGATTTAATGATTAAATCACCTAATGCAAATCTGTGAAACCTTCGAGGTTTGTTTAAAAATGCAGTTAAAATAATAGGAAATTTCTTAACTATTTCAGTTGCAATGACATCAAAGGCTTCTATCGAATATGCGGAACATAAGTGATCAAATTATTTTAAGTTGAAAAGACGGAGACATAAATGAACACACTAAAAACAGTTTTTCTAATGACACTGATCATGGTGCTTTTCTTGTTCGCAGGGTATTTGCTCGGCGGCAAAACAGGAATGACTATCGCACTTATTTTTTCTTTGGTAATGAACTTCGGCTCCTACTGGTTTTCTGATAAAATAGTGCTGAAGATGTACCGTGCACAGCAAGTAACAAAAGAGAATGCGCCGAAGTTTTACAATCTTGTCGAGGAGCTATCGCAAAAGGCTTCACTTCCAATGCCGAAGGTTTATATAATCAATGATCAAACACCAAACGCATTTGCCACCGGCAGAAATCCCCAGAACGCTGCAGTAGCTGCCACAACAGGTATTTTGCAGGGCTTGAATAATGAAGAACTTGGCGGAGTAATCGCGCATGAATTATCGCATATAAAAAATAGAGACATACTTACCGGCACTATCGCAGCAACTTTAGTCGGGACAATTACATACCTGGCACAAATGGCTGGATGGGCAGCAATGTTCTCCGGCGGCAGAAGCAATGATGATGAGCGAGGGGGTGGCATCAGCTCTTTAGTTTTGATGATTTTAGCTCCGATTGCTGCAACACTTATTCAGCTCGCAATTTCACGAAGCAGAGAATTTGCTGCAGATGAGGGTGCTGCCAACATTACCGGGAATCCACTTAGTCTTGCTTCTGCATTGGGAAAAATTTCTCGCGTGAACCAAATTAAAGCAGTTGATCACGTAAATCCATCAACTGCGCATATGTTTATTGTAAACCCCCTTAAAGGTGGTGGAATAGCAAAATTGTTTTCAACACATCCGCCGGTGGAAGATAGAATAAAACGATTGCAGGAAATTAGTTCGGGCAGAAGATAATTGTTTGTTATTTTTCCTAAGAAGGAAATTTAAATTTAAGAATGAAAATATTTAACAATAGCCAAAAAATCAGAATCGAACGAGTATTTCCAGCATTCATTCTCGTGTTTTTTTTATCCATTACATCCTTTGCACAAAGCAAAACAAACCTTGAAGTTTTTTATTCATTCACGGATTCCATTTCCAATAAAATTTCTGAAAATTTTAATGGAGAATTAAAAGAAGTTAAAACTAAATTTAATCTGGGTGATGAGTATTATGTTTTTTCTAATCAACTGATTTCTTCGCTGCAGAAAAAAGGATTAACGATTCTGCCTGAAAGTTCGCCATCAAATTTTACATTGATCAATCTTGTGATTGATCAAACTAAAGTTGAATATGGAGAAATTTTTCGGGACGGTATGTTTGGTGAATTAAAACTTGAACGAAAATTAAAACTGAGCGGAAATTATACTTTGTCAGGGAAAAGCATAAAATTTTTCCCATTTTCATTTTCATCCTCCGACACAATTGCAGTTGAAACGATTAAGGATTTAGAGTCCGAGTCATTCACATTTACGAAAGGCAATATTCCATCCGAACCATTTTTATCAAGTTTAATTGAACCGGCAATAGTGATTACGGCCGCAGCAGTTTCGGTAATTTTATTTTTTACAATCAGAAGCAAGTAGGAATAATTACCTTTGAAGCGGCTCGTATTTTCTTTATAATTGTTTACTAATTTCAAATTATTTTTACCCAATGAAATCTATTTATTTATTTTCAATATTATTTGCAGCCTTATTTATTGCAGGCTGCTCTTCACTTCAAGACACAACCAATCTAACTTCAGATGAAAAATTTGCCTATGCCATGAGTTTATTTAATGATGAAGATTATGAAGAAGCGGTAAACGAATTCCAGGCAATTATTTTGCAATATCCCGGAAGTTCAATTATAGATGACGCACAGTTTTATCTTGGCGAAACCAGATTCCGCCGTGAAGAATTTATTCTTGCCGCATACGAATACAGCAAATTGATTTCGAACATGCCTGCAAGTGAATTTGTAAAGAATGCACAGTTCGCACTTGCTGAATGCTATTACCAGCTTTCCCCAAATTACTCGCTCGATCAGCGTTATACTTTAAAAGCCATCGAAGAGTATCAGGCTTTTATTGACTTCTTTCCGCTTGATGAAAGAGTGAATTCAGCAGATCAAAAAATCAAAGAATTAAATGAAAAACTTGCTTTAAAAGAATTTAGTAATGCTGAGATTTATTCAAAGATGGATTATTCAAATGCGGCAATTTATTATTACAATAATGTACTTGATGTTTTTCATGATACAAAGTACGCACCGCTTGCAAGTTATAAAAAAATTCTTTTGTTATTGGACAGAGAAAAAAATAGTGAAGCATTAACCGAGATTAACCGCTTTCTTCAAAAATATCCTGATGATGAACACTACACTGAAGTCGAAAAATTAAAGTCATCAATCGAAACAGAATTATCCGCTTCAAAATGAATCCTGCTTCCAAAAAGGTCAGCGAGTCAACAATTGTAATGACAGAACTCGTTCTGCCGCACAATACTAATCAACTTGGTAATTTGTTAGGCGGGCAGTTGATGCACTGGATAGATATTTGTGCAGCGCTTTCAGCCTCTAAACACAGTCATCGTGTTTGTGTAACCGCTTCGGTAGACAGAATTGATTTTCATCATCCAATAAAACTGGCAAATGCGGTGACCCTAGTTGGTTCGGTCAATCGGGTTTTTAATACTTCGATGGAGGTGGGTGTAAAAGTCTTCTCGGAATCTTTTCTTGAAGGAAAGAGAGTTCATACAAACACAGCTTATCTCACTTTTGTAAGTTTAGATGAAAATGGTAAACCAGTAAGAGTGAATAAAGTGATACCTGAAACTGAAGATGAAAAAAGAAGATATGAGGAAGCCCTTCAAAGAAGAGATGCGCGACTTAAAGAGAGATCTGTTAAACCTTAAATTTATTTTTCTGCCGCTGATAATTTCGGTGGAACTTTCGGCTCAAATTCCTATTAATGGTTTCTGTAAATATTCTCACCAAAAAATTTCCGCCGGTTTTTCTTCCAGTTTTAATTTAAATTTTAATGACGATGCCTATGCGGATTTTATTTTGTTTAACCCGGCTTCACAAAAAGTTCTTTCTTTAGAAGGACAGGTCGGGGGCAAAACTGTTGTCAATGGTGAATTTAATCTCCCCACATCAATCTCAAATCTTCAACCTGTTTTTAACAATAAACGTGAAGTACTCGGTTATTTTTTTACTTCAAGATTAAACCGTGAAGTTGGAATTTTGAACTTTAATAAAATTGGGAAACCTGAAATTGCAACAAAGATAAAACTAAATTCTTACCCCGAGCATATAAACAGCTTCACTAACCTCGCCGGCAGAACGGAATTACTGGTTTGCGGTTCTTCTTTTAATGGACTTTCCATATTCAAATTTGAAAATAATGAACTCTCGCAAAACAATGTAATTCAAGGCAGCACTTACAGCACTGCAGTTTTGATAGACATTAGTAATGACGGTTATGCCGATATCGCTGCTTTCAACCTTCTAAAAAATCGAATTGAAATTTTTTATAATAACGGTTTCAATCACTACAGGTTTGTTCGTTCCTTAAATGTTAAGAGTGAGGTTAAATCCCTTAGTAAATTTGACTTTAGTTTTGATGGATATCAGGATTTAATCTATTCAACTGAAAATTCAATCGAAATCATTTATGGTGATTTTGCTTCCAAATATGATAAGCAGGTTTCGATTCATACTACTCTCAATGTGGATGAATTTATATACGGCGACTTTAATAAAGATGGTTATTTCGATTTTGCTTATTTAAATATTAATTCGGGCACAGTAAGTTTTATTTTTGGTAAATCAGAAAACCTGTTCTACCAGGAAATCCCTTATCTGCAGCGAAAAGGGATAAAATCTATTTTACCTTTTTACAGCAAGTTTATTAATGGAATCACAGCAGTAAATGAAAATGGAGAATTTTATTCTATTACAAATCTTAATGGTTTCTCGGAAGATGTTTCAATCCTGCCAGCTATAAAGCCGTCAAAAATAAATTACTTCGACAAAGAAAATGATGGAATAATTGATTTCAGTTTTATTGAAGAATACACAAACACATTGAATTTAATTGTCAGGGACCCGGAAGGAATTCCAACATCTTTTTACAGCTACCCCCTTTCAGGCGAGCACAATAATATTTTAGTAGCGGATAATTATGCACGAGAGAAATCGTTTTATTTCTTCTCAATCAACAAACGATTGATTGAAATTTTAGATATCAATTTTGAGAATAATAAATTCGAGCGGTCCGAAATATATTCGCCCGGAGTTATAAAAGATATTAAGATTAAGGAGAGCAAATCGGATGTTAAAAAATCGGCGGTTGTTTTAGCATTCACAAAAGAACAAACACTCGAGCTTGGTTTTTATGAATATCGTGATTTCAGGTATTTGTTTACAAGCTATCCATCATTTTCTGTGAATGCTTTGACAGCAAATATCTCTTTTACTAACAGCGAAGACTTGTATTATTGGCTGGAAGAAGATGATAAGTACAAATTGTATCAATATAAAATTTCAAAGGATAACTCCTCCCCCAAAAAATTGATTGAGATTAGTGCTGATAATATTAAACCGGTCGGGACTTTTAGCGGTGACCTTTTAAATAAATTTTCTGCCTCCTCTATTAGTTTATTCAATAACGCGAAAAAGAATTTTGCCGTTGTTACTTCAGGAGATAATGCAAATGTGCTGGAGAATAATTTCGACCTTAAAGATTTTAGGATAACTGACAGGAATCAATTATTTTTTGGGGAGATGAGATTTAATGGTCTGAATTATCTTTTTGTTTATCTTCCTGAAAAAAAATCTTTGAAGAGGATTTCTTTTATTAAGGACGGAACTCAAATTTTAACAACTGACATAGCTTTTGCCGATCATTTAACTTCATACTTTATAAAAAATTTAGATTCAAAAAGATATCACCTTGTTTATACAGATCAAGTTGATGGCTGCATAAAA
>DAOLIQ010000063.1:0-18714 GCA_035328465.1 Ignavibacteriaceae bacterium
AATTTTCTGACACTTCTTCAACTCTTTCAGAAGAAAAATTTTCTGAAAATATTTTTAATATACAGTCATACACAAAATTTATAATTAGTCATTTTAATTTGGGTATTGATCTCAATTATCAAAACCAAACTAAGACGGATAGCCTTGGCGATGGAGGCGAATCGTTTTTCTTCATCAGACCGAAGTTAGAGTTGGGAGTCGCTGATTTTGCGAAAGTCGCATTCGGATTTACATATGAAAACTCCGGTAACAAAAATTTTACATCACCCTACGCAGCGCTCGCAATGATGCTTGATAAAAATATCTCTCTTTTTGCGGAATATCATCCGGAAGCCGAATTCATTTCTGTCGGATCGCTCCTTAATAATAATGAATATTTTAACCCGCAAAATTATAACAGGGTTTTCTTTGAGAAATCTTCAGCAATTAATATTTCTGTCAAATACGAATACGAGCGTTATTTCCAGATAGATGGTGGAGTTAAATATTATTCTACCTCCAATAATCCCTATTTCTTTTTATCACAAATAAATAAGAAATACGAACTTGGTTCTACTGAAGCAAAATATTTCAGCGGATTTATTGATTTTATATTTCATCCCGGACCTTTCGGAGTGTTTTACGGCTCTACTGAAGTCTTAAGTTTGAAAGATACAGCGAATAATTTTGTCCCATTTGTTCCATCAGTAAAAATAAATTTCGCTTACGGCTATGATTTTAATTTTGGTTTGTCCGGGGAAGTTAATTTAGACTATCGTTCAAACAGATTTACTGATATAAATAATATAATTGAAATAGATGATTATATTAATTTGAAAATAAAATTAAGCTATTTGTTCGAACATAATTTATTTTTCACATTGACTTTTGAAAATTTACTCGACTCACAAAATTACAGGTGGGCAAATTATATCGAACGACCATTCGATATTACCGCCGGAATTCGTTACACCTGGTAATTTGGATAATTAAATTGATTTAAATGAATAAATCAGAACTGATAAAATATTTAGTAAAACTTTCAGGAGTTTCGATCAGCGAATCGAAATTATTTTTTGAAAGCATTTTGCGTGTCATCAGCAATTCACTGATGAATGGCGATTCTATTAAAATTCCTGAGGGCGGCTATTTCCATTTTAGAAAAGCAAAACTCGATACTAGATCTGCTTTATTGAAGGATAAGCTTTTCACGGAGAAAGTTCTTGATATTATTATTTATTCTCCCGAAAAGGATTTTAAAAAAACGCAAAGGCAAAACCTTATTTTTAATGTGCCTGAACCTGACACTACCGTAGTTAATTTTCTTGATAGCTATTTCAGCTTTAGTATTGATAAACAATTAATACCAGTGAATCAGTCTGATTATGATAGTCTTTTTATTCCACGAACATCAACCGAATTAAAACGCTTTATCGAAACAAAGGCGAAAAAATTTTTAGACCAATGTGAATTGATCAAGGAACAAAAAACTTCGACCCAGCCTTTGGTAATCGGGAGTGATGCGGTATTTGGCAATCAGAACGAGCCAGACTGGGCTGAGTTGAGTGTTAAAAATCCCGAAGATAAAATTGATGAAAAGGGTGGTGCTGACAAAATAGACTTTGAAAGTATCACCTGGGATTTCAGTTCGGAATTGGAGAAGGAAATTAAAGAGGATGAAATACTTGATTTTACGCACGATGAATTATTGAACAAGACAATTGAAGATGAAATGGAAAATTTATCATGGGATTTCGGGCTCACTGAGTCTTCAAAAATCTTTATTGAAAATGGACAAAATGAACAAACGAAAGATGAAGTCGTGCCTTCCGAAATAAAAGCTGATAAACCAGTAGAATCCATCCAACCAGTCGAAACATTAGATCTTTCTTTAGACAACATAGAGAAGCAAATTGAATCATTGTCCGGAATTGTTTTGAATGAAGAGCAAGTTGATGATACAGATAAATTTCAGAGAGTTGTTGCCGCAGTTGAATCACAAATAAATAATGATTCAAGACAAAATGAAACAGAACCAGAATCTCTGACAAAATCAGAATCTTCTCACGATTCATCAGGCGCAGCCCAAAATACTTATCCAATAGATATAAAAGAAATTATTAATCAGGTTGCTGATAAGCGAGGAGAGAAAAAAGAAGACGAAACTAAAAAGGAATTTTTAGATAAAAAGAATTCGATATTTAAAGAGAAGGATTTCGATAATAAACGTCATTCTCCATTTTGGCGTGTCTTTATTTTATCAATTCTGATAACTTCATTTTTTGTCTATTTTTTTATTATTAAGAAGACGAGTTCAAGTTCAGTTTCTCAGGTAGATGAATCTCGTATGGTGGTGGGAGCAAAAATTAATGCCCCAAGCTTGCTTGTGGAAAGAGGATTTGAAATTCCTATTACGTATCCTTATCTCAAAGGAAATTTATTACGAGTGGCACAATTCAATCCGTTGAATGAAATAAGTTCTCAAAGCGGAGCTAAAATTAAAGAAGTAAAAGACAGCACCGAGAACAAACAAAATATCAATATGAAATCCTCTGAAATACAATTACGTGAGGGACAGGAATATTCAAACGCCGGAAGAAATATTTTCAAATATCCTGATGGATATACAGTGCAGGTTGCATCTTATCAAGCGCTCAACATGGCTGAAGATGAAGCAAGAAAGTATATTAGTCGCGGTGAAAATGCATTCGTGCAAAAAGTAACTATTAAGGGTATGGGAATTTGGTACCGAGTCAATGTAAGCGGCTTCAAAACGATTGAAGAAGCCCAAAGATTTTCAAACACAATCGCTAATAAATAGGAAAAAAAATGAATTTACTATCAATATTTCTTAAAGGTGGATTTTTAATGTGGCCGATTCTGCTTTGTTCTATCATTGGACTTGCAGTAATCATCGATCGCTTTGTGGTTATTCGAAAAGCTAAAATTAATATCCCGGCTTTTTTGGTTAGACTTCGAGGGCATCTAAAAAAGAAAGATGTATCGAGTGCAGTTAGTTATTGTATGGAAGAAAAATCTCCGGTCGCTAATATTGTTCGTAAAGGATTGATGAAATACAAATTTGGACACGAAAGAGTGAAGGAATCAATTGAGAATGCGGGCATACAAGAAATTAGCAAATTAGAAAAGGGATTATCCGTACTTGCAACTGTCGCAGGCATTGCACCGCTTTTAGGATTTCTTGGAACCGTTACGGGAATGATTCAGGCATTTATGACAATTGAAGATCTTGCAGGAACTGCCAACCCTGCTGATCTTGCTGGTGGTATTTGGGAAGCATTAGTGACTACAGCTTTCGGTTTGATAGTGGGTATCCCTGCGCTCGCTTTCTACAATTATTTTCTATCAGCAGTAAAAAAAGTTGTGGGTGATATGGAAACCGTTGCTAACGATGTTGTCGATATTATTCAGGATGATGTACATTCATCCGATGCTGAAAACGAAATCGAAATAGAAATTTAGGTATTATATGAAATTTAAAATGTCAAATCAGCCTTTAAGTATATTTCAATACTCTTCTCTGACGGATATTGTTTTTTTACTTCTGATTTTTTTTCTGTTAACTTCACAATTTGTAATTCAGACGGGTGTAAAAGTGAAGCTGCCCGGATCCAAAACCAATGAGCAGTCGCTAGCTGCAACATTGATAGTTACGCTAACCGCCGAAGGAACAATTTATGCAGGCTCGGAAGTTTGTTCCCTTGAACAGCTTCCATCAAAATTAGGTTTGCTTAAAGCCGGTACAACTGAAGATAATTTGATAATAAAATCTGATAAAACCGTAGCGATAGATTTGATGATAAAAGTTATTGATGCTGCAAAGACAGCAGGTATTGATAAATTTACGATTCAGACAGAAAAGGAAATCTAAAGGAGAAAAATTATGATGACTTATCGAAGCATTAAAAATTTTTCTTATTCTATTTCTTTGCTGCTTCATTTATTGTTGCTGCTGATTTTCGTATTAGTCCATTTTTCATTCGATTACCCCCCGCGGGATTTTGTTGAACTATCTTTTGGTGTTTCAGGTGAGTCAGGCTCTTCAGGCTCAACAGGGGAGCAGTTAGAAAAAATTGAAGATCTTTCAAAACCTGAATTAGTGAATCAGACCAAAGAGGCAAACCCAAAAGTTGAAGAAGTAGAACTGCCAAAAGCAAAGAATGTTGAGCAGGAAAATATTATCAAGCCTGCCGATAAGGAAAAAGAAAAATCTGATATAGTCTCTACCAAAAATGAAAAAAATAAAAACTCGAAAACCACTACAACGGGCAGTGGAAATAATGCAATGGGTGAGGGAACGTTTGGTTATGATATTGACTGGGGAGGTAATGGCACTAGAAAAATTTATAGCTACGTTCTACCTGAATATCCTGAGGGAGTGTCCAAAGAAATTGATATCAGACTTCGATTCACGATTTTACCCGACGGGACAGTAGGAAATATATCTTTATTAACTAAAGCTGATACGAAACTTGAAAATGCAGCAATAAATTCGTTGCGTCAGTGGAGATTTGAAGGTCTCGCGGCAACTCAGAAGCAAGTTGAACAAAAAGCAGTTATTGTTTTCCCTTATCGTCTTCAGTAGTATTTTCAATATAATAGAAACGATAGAAAAAATATTCGCATATTGATAGCAAAGTTAGAGAAAAAGTATCTCTGTCAAATTGAATCCCAAAACCTTTCGGCTCCAAAAATAATTTTGTTATCATAGTCGAAATTGTCCATCCAACTGCAAATAAAATTCCTATCAAAGCAACATTAGTAAATGCCGAAGAAAGTTTTTCTTCCTGCCATTTTTTTGTGAATATTATTAAAGCAAAAATTAAATGAACGAAAAAAATGATAGCAGTTATCATAATAGACTAGATTCTTCCTGCCTTATTGTTTAAAAATATTTTGGCGATGATCGTACCCAAAATCGCGAAGATTATATCAATAATTAAATTGCTGAATAGAATTATCACAGAATAAAATACTGAAAATCCTGTTTGTTTAATTTCATTTGCTACTCCCTTCATTAATTTTAAACTTTCTTCTGCAAGATTTCCCAAATTCATATCATGGATTATCTGTTCCGATTGAGGAAGCGTTTCGATAAAATCGTTTGTGCGGGTTAATGCTGTCATAAAAATATCGAGAGAGGTTGAAAATAATGCGGCGAATAGACCAGTAAGAAATCCGAACCAGATTGCCTTCTTAACTTCGATGGGAAATGTTGAATTATTGATCTTTAAATCAAGGAACAAAGAGAATCCGCCTGCTAAAGGAATAACGAAGCAGCAGCCAAATTCTTTTAAGCCCGGAATAGTTGTCAGTACTGCGGCAGCAAATCCGCAAACAAATGAAGGAAGAATATTTTTCAATGAAATAAGCCTCTAGTCATGAGTAATTTGTCTTCAAATATTGTAGCAACATAATTGAATGTGATAAATGCAAATACCATCCCGGTTAAAAAGGCCGTCCAATTACTGTAAGAATAAATACCTAATGAATATAAAGTAACATCAACTAACATAGGTATTGATGATGCTAAAAATAGACAATTAGTTATCAGAATTTTTTTTGAAATAACGAGATCAAAAAAGCTAGCAGTAAATGCACCCAAGTATATCCCGGCACATCGCCAGCATACGAATAATTTTATTCCAGAAATTTCTAAAAGTTTATCGTGCTGCTGGTGACAAACATTTCCATAACTATTCTTCAAAAAAAATTCCATGATAGGATTAGACAATCCAATCAACCTGGATAATGGATAGGCAAAACCAATACACCAAAATGATATAAACAGAAACAAGATTATTTTTGATGAAGAGAAATTGTGCGGCATTATTTCTGACTTTGTATTTTGATTTACGGTTTCTGGTTTAACGGGTGAAAACAAGAATAGATTTTTGAGTAAGTACATAGAGCTTATTATTAAACACCAATGATGAAATAATGTTTTCGTTCAGATCATAACCAAGCAGATTCACTTTTCGAAGCTCACGCGAATTTACTTTGAAATCAATGATGTATATACTGTCCGCACTATTTAATGCAAGGATGGAGTAAATAGTTTTTATGCTTGAGAAAAATAATTCTGTAGGAATAATAGAAATTCCATTTCCGAATTGGTCAAAAATTACAATTCTGTTTTCATCAATTACGAACAAACTGTTCTCTGGTGTAACAGTAAATTTTTGCGGTGAGTTCAAAGCAAAATTTCCCGCATCATAACCGCCGAACTGCTGAATAAAATTTCCAAACATGTCGAATTTTATTATTCTTTTATTTTCTGAATCAAGAATAAAAAGATCACCAATATTCGACGTAACACTTGCAACCGGGTAACCAAAACTTTCTTCGCTGTTTTCACTCTCTCTTGTGTGAAGCTGCGAAATAAAATTTAAATCTTTATCGAATCTTTGCACTCTATGATTATTATAATCGCAAACGTAAACAGATAAAGCGTTAGAAAAAACATCTATTGGGAAATCAAATGAAGCAGCATCCCATCCGTATCCCCCGATGGAAACAATTTTATTTCCATTTGTGTCGATTTTAATAATTTCATTCTTAAATTTATCAGCTACAACAATGAAACCAGATGCATTAATATCAAATGCAGATGCCTGTTCAAATTCTCCAATCTTATTTAAAAAATAGTAATCCTGTGCTTGAGAAATATTTAGAACGGATGAAATTAAAAGTATTATGTAAAACAATTTCCTCATATTAAAAATTTGTAAATCATTATTACAAATATCAAACTTTATCTCGTAAAAAGACAAATTATTTAATTGTAAAGAACAACTAAAAACTCTAAATTTGTATAATTATTTATTAAAATTGTCCCGTGGTGTAACTGGCAACACGTCTGACTCTGGATCAGAAGAGTTCAGGTTCGACCCCTGACGGGACAACAATAATTTCTGATTGAAAATGTTTTAGGGATATTGGAGTAGTTCCTGGAATTTTTATTTTATCCATCGTAATTAAATTATTTTACACTGGCGCGTTCGTCTAGTGGCTTAGGACACCGCCCTCTCAAGGCGGGGATCACGGGTTCGAATCCCGTACGCGCTACTTCTAAAGCGAGCAGTTTGTTCGCTTTATCTATTTATAAATTATTATTAAAATGAAAAGATTCGAGAAGCATATTTTCGTTTGTGAAAATGTCAGACCTCAAAACCACCCACGTGGCTGCTGTAGTGAAAAGGGAAGTGTTCAGCTTAGAGACTATCTTAAAAAACGAATTAAAGAATTAGGCATTAATTCTGATATTCGTGTCAACTCTTCCGGCTGTCTTGATGCTTGTGAATTTGGTCCTTCAATTGTCATCTATCCCGAACAGATATGGTATGGCGGTGTTTCAATGGAAGATGTTGAAGAGATTATTCAGAGTCATCTAATTCAAAACCATCCTGTCGACCGATTACTTATAAAAGATGCACGATTTCATAAAGATGTTAAAAACAAATCTTAAAATTCGTGCACAAAATATATTCGATATTCTTAGGAAGGAATACCCGAATGTCAAACCCGCTCTTGAGTATAAAAATCCATTTCAATTATTAATAGCGACAATATTATCAGCACAGTGTACCGATGAAAGAGTGAATCTTGTTACTAAAAAACTTTTCAAAAAATACAAATCAGCGGCAGACTTTCTTTCTGTAGAAATTGGTGAATTGCAAAAAGATATTTTCTCCACAGGTTTTTACAGACAGAAAGCCAAAAGTATTATTTTGTGCTGCACTCAATTGATTAATGAGTACAATGGTAAAGTTCCAACGGATTTTGACAGCCTGATAAAACTTGCAGGGGTGGGAAGAAAAACTGCATCCGTTATTGCCGGGAATGCTTTTGGAATTCCAGCCATTGCAGTTGATACACATGTTAAAAGGTTATCTAATTTACTTGGGTTCATCGAGTCCGATGATCCGGTAAAAATAGAATTTAAACTAAAAGAATTATTGCCTAAAGGTGATTGGATTAATTCATCTCACTGGCTTGCTTCTCATGGAAGAAAAATTTGCATTGCCAGAAGACCGAAGTGCGAGTTATGTAAAATCAATCATTTCTGTCCATCCAACAAATTAAAGGATTAGTATTTTGGAAATCGATATTATGCACAATCGTGAAGCCTGTTTTTCGATATTAAATGAATATACTAAAAGTGAAAGCTTGCTTAAACATGCCTTTGCAGTCGAAACATGTGTTCGGGCGTATGCAGCAAAGCTTAATGAAGATGTTGAATTTTGGGGAAATGTTGCATTGCTTCACGACTTTGATTATGAAATGTTTCCTACCTCTGAAGATCATCCATTTAAAGGGAGTGAAATTTTAAAGGAGAAAGGATTTAGCGAAGAATTTCGCAGAGCAATTTTATCGCATGCAGCATATACCGGGGTTACGAGAGAAAGTACGCTCGAAAAAATCTTATTTGCTTGTGATGAATTAGCCGGATTTATAACAGCAGTTACGTATGTTCGTCCGAGCAAATCAATTGATGAGGTAGAAGTTTCTTCAGTGAAAAAGAAAATGAAGGATAAAGCCTTTGCACGGGCAGTCAGTCGTGATGATATAAAAAATGGTGCTGCCGAACTCGGAATTGATCTTGATTCGCATATTGCTTTCTGTATAAATGCAATGAGAGAAAATAAAATGCTGTTAGGATTATAATTGAGAAGTTTATTTTGATCAGAACGAAAAAAGAATCCTTTACCAGTGAAACATTTAGCATCTTAAATATAAACTTCGGATGAATTCAATTCGGACATAATAAAATTGAATTACTTTAATTGACTTGACATTATCCCTATTAGTTGTATAAATTTCGAACAAAAATATTCGGGAAAAATTTTATTAGAGATTTGCTACTGAAAAAATTAAATGCAGAATTAAGGCTAAACTAATATTGATAGTTCTGCTAAAATTTATTAAACATCTTGAGAAAGAAATGAAAAGCAAAATCTCATTAGTTTTTCTTATATTTTTTAACATCAGCATACTTGCCCAATCTGATTTAAGAATTATTTCGTCTGATCAGCGTTCCATTTTATTGGAATTCGTTCCTGTGTACACAGATACATCGTTAAGTATTTTTGATAATCAATCATTCTATTCTTATGATTTTGTCAATTCTTATTTACCAATTGCAGAAGAAAACGGTCTGCCTATTCAGCGGGAAAGACGATTCAATCTTGGCGTACCCGATGAAAATGGAAACGCGATTGAAATTCTTAGCACTGAAAGTATTGAAAGAACAGGTGAACTTTTGCCTTACCCAAAAATGATGAAAGATGGCGATTTCAATATTTCCAAATATGAAAAATCAAATGAATACTCATCCTTCAAACCTGAATATGAGTTAGTTTCATTCGGTGATTTTGGTTTCGTACGTGATTTGCCTGTTCAGACTTTTATTATTCGACCGATTCAATTTGATCCTTCAATTAATAAGATAAAAGTTTATAAGAAAATCACATTTCGAATCAACTTTGGTCCCTCAATAAGTAATCAACCTGTTAACGATGATTTGCTTTCCTCATCAATAATGAATTTTAGTTCTGCAAAATTTTGGGTTAAGAAAAATCCTCAACTTAATAAAGAGATTATCAACAGTGTACTTTCAACAGGGAAGTGGGTAAGATTCGAAACACCGACAGAAGGCATTTATAAAATAGACTACAATTCACTTACGTCCTTCGGAATTGACCCTGCAACAGTTGATCCGCGAACAATTAAAATTTATAATAACGGCGGTAAAGTATTGCCCGAACTTAATACAACCACCCGTCCGGTTGATTTAATCGAGAATGCAATTTTTATTTCCGGCGAGAGTGACGGCAAATTCGATCCTAGTGATTACATTCTTTTTTACGGAAGAGGAACATCCTTTTGGGATTTTGATCAAACCGCAAATGATTTAATCAGGCAAATCAATCCTTATTCTTCTCAAAACTTTTTCTGGATAACTTCCGGCGGAAATAACGGGATACGAATGACAAGTAAATCAAGTGAGCCTGCTGCGGCTAATCTTGTCGTTAATAATTCACCCGCCTTTATTCTTTACGAGGATGATAAAATAAATCTCGGCAAATCAGGTCGAGAATTTTTTGGTGATGATTTCACTCCCTCAATTAATTCAAGAACTTATACTAATAAACTCGATCAGCGTGATAATTCTGTCCCCGTAAATTATAAATTCAGATTTATTAATGGAACCCCTATTCCGTTCACTTTATCTCTTCAGGAAAATTCATCGTCAATTTTTAATGATATAATAAGTGGGCACGACGATTATTATAAAGTCGGATATTCTGAAATTAATTTTGCAAATTTTAGCAGTGCACTAACAGATGACAGAAGTGTACTTAAATTTCAAACTACATTCTCAAATTCAAGCGGCATAGGTTATTTAGATTATTTTGAAATTGAATATACAAGATTCCTGAAACCGGTGGATGATCATCTCCTCTACTTTTCCCCTCAAGCTGATGGGATCGTTGAATATGACTTATCCGGTTTTGCTTCTTCAAACATTAAAGTTTATGATGTAACTGATTTTAGCAACACAAAGATTATTACTAACCCATCCATGCTTAGCGGTGGAGAATTTCGGTTCAAATCAGCAGAAAATAGTTTATCAGTTTCAAAATATTTTGCCGTTGGCAATGATAATTTTTTAACACCAATCAATCCGGTTGAAGCAGCTAATTCAAATGTTCATGGTATTGAATCCGGTGCAAAATATATAATCATAACATCAAAAGAATTTCTTGAGGCAGCCAACCGATTGAAGAATTACAGACAAAATGAAGCAGAAATTCCAATCTCTACAATTGTAGTTGATATCCAGGAAATTTTTAATGAATTCAGCGGGGGGTTATTTGATCCAACTGCAATGAGAGATTTCCTAAAATATGCTTACGATAATTGGACAATAAAACCGGAGTATGTTTTATTTTTTGGAGCAGGCACTTATGATTATAAAAACATTGAAGGATTTGGAGGCAATTTTATACCTACCTACCAGACGGTAGAATCTCTTGCATTAATTTATTCTTACACTACAGATGATTATTTCTGCCGTATATCGGGAACCGATTCGATTGTTGATTTAGGATTCGGTAGAATAACTGTTCACAATACTGCAGAAGCCAACGCTGCTGTGGATAAAATTATATTTTATGAAACCCAAAGTGAAAAAGGTCCTTGGCGGAATAATATTACTATGGTTGCTGATGATGAGAAAACATCAACTACTTACGAAGGCAGCGAACATACAGCTCCTTCTGAAACAATATCTAACACTATAATTCCTCAGTCGTTCGACTTTCATAAAATATATTCTACAACTTATGACGATGTCATTACAGGCGCCGGAAGAAGAAAACCAGATGTTAACAAAGCTATAATTGATGCAATTAACGAAGGTACTCTTCTCGTAAATTATATCGGTCATGGGAGTCCGGATGTTTGGGCACACGAATTTATTTTTGAAAAAAATGTCACCATACCGCAATTAAAAAATGATAAATACTTCTTTCTGTCTGCAGCAACATGCGATTTTGGATATTATGATATCCCCAATTCTGTCAGCGCAGCAGAAGAAATGTTACTGATGCCTGATGCTGGTGAAATAGGAGCATTTACTTCATCCCGATTAGTTTACTCTGGTTTGAATCATGCTTTAAGCTATAAATTCTTCCAAGACCTGCTTCTTGCGGAGCGAGATTCATTAAACTTAAATGTTCCACTTGGTAAGGCTCTGTTTGAAACAAAACAATTATACTATGGTGTCAACGATCAGAAGTATCACATTTTTGGTGATCCTCTTCTCAGACTGCGGGTGCCGGAATACCCTGCGATGATTGACACAATAAATGGCAGCGGCTTAACAACCGCAGTTCAAATAAAGGCACTCGGTGATGTAAAACTTTCAGGCAGAATTTTAGACGATAACGGAAACTTGTGGAGCGATTTCAACGGCGAAGGTATTCTTACTGTTTTCGATTCCGAGAGAAGTGTACTGCTCGAAAAAATGAGTACAATAAGCAATCCCTTTTATATGAAAGTGCAGGGGGGGGTAATTTTTAAAGGTAGAATTTCTGTTATCAATGGCGAGTTTGAGTCTAGTTTTGTTGTCCCAAAAGATATTTCTTACGAGAATAAGAATGGAAAGATTGTATTCTATTTCCTCAATTCTAACTCGGATGGATTGGGCTACACTAATCAGATCATTGTGGGTGGGACTGATACCACCAGATCGAATGATGGCGCCGGGCCTCAAATTGAAATTTATTTTGATGATACTTCATTTAGAAATGCTTATCTTGTTACTCCAAACTCGAAGTTAATTGTTAAACTTTCCGACGAGACTGGATTGAATACCACAGGCACAGGGGTCGGGCACAATCTTGAAGGCATTTTAAATGATGATAAAAATAATCCATTAAATTTAACTAATTATTTTACCGGTGATCTTGATGCTAATGGCAAGTCTGGTGAAATAAATTATCAATTTTCAAATCTTGAACAAGGTGAATACAAAATACAGGTAAAGGCGTGGGATGTGTTCAATAATTTTGCTGATGAAACGACTTTTTTCAGTGTAGTCTCTGGTGACGAATTGGTTATCAGTGATATTTATAACTATCCAAATCCGTTTAGTTCAAATACAACTTTTACTTTTCAGCAAAACCTTAATTCACCAATCGATGTGAGAATAAAAATTTATACCGTTGCCGGAAGAATGATCAAACAAATTGAACAAAATGCCATTAACGAAAAATATGTTACAATTGATTGGGATGGTAGAGATGAAGATGGTGATATTTTGGCAAACGGTGTCTATCTTTACAAGATAATTGTTAAGACAATAAACGGTGATTTCAATAAAAGCGTGCTTGGTAAAATCGCCATAATAAAATAGGAATAAATTTTAAGTCTGTTATTTATCATAATTTTTATATTTTAAATCCCTTCAAGATGATCATTTATTTTAGAAACTAAATAGCTTAATTATTAATCGGAGGTTACAAAAATGAAAGTACTAATCAGGCTCTTGCTGATCAGCGTGTTGTTTACAATGTTTGGAAAAGTTACCTATGCCCAAGGTGAAGCCGCTGTTCCATTTCTTCTTTTAGCTCCTGACTCCAGAGCCGGCGGGCTTGGTGAATCAGGTACAGGTTTAGCTGATAACTCAGCTGCAATTTTCTGGAATCCTGCTGGAATCGCATTCTTGACAGGAACTGAACTTAGCATTACGCACAGTAATTGGCTCCCTCAATTCAATCTCGATCTGTTTTATGATTACCTTACCTATCGGCAATACTTTGAAGAATTAGATGGAAGCGTTACAGCAAGTATCACTTATATGAATTTTGGAGAGTTTGTTCGAACTGGTCCTGATTCTCCAGATCCAATCGGAACATTCCGTTCATTTGATGCTGCTCTTACTCTTGGTTATGCAACCAAAATAGATCCTGATTGGGGACTTGGATTTAACTTCCGTTTGATTCATAGTCGCCTTTCTGATGCACCGACTGCTGAAGAACAAGGCTCCGGTGTTGCAACTTCTGTTAGTTTTGATGTTGCTGCTATGTGGCGACCAGTCAGATTTGTTCTTCCTTTCATTGACGAAGATATAGGTGGGAAATTAAGTATTGGTGTAAACCTAAGTAACCTCGGTCCAAAAATTTATTACATTGATAGAGCACAGGCTGATCCAATTCCAACAAACTTTAGGCTTGGTTTTGCTTACAAAATTCTTGATGACGAATATAATTCTATGATTTATACACTCGATTTTAGCAAATTGCTTGTTAGCCGTGATGGCGCAACATCAAAGGAATTTTATCAGGCAATTTTCACCGCGTGGGCTGATGACTCATTTAGTGAAGAACTAAGAGATATCGTTACTTCGATGGGACTAGAATATTGGTACGGCAGCCCAGGTGATTTTCTTTTTGCTCTCCGTTCCGGATTCTTTTACGAAGATCCTTCTTACGGTAACAGAAAATTTTTGACTTTTGGCGCCGGGATAAGATATGATATTTACGGATTTGATTTCAGCTACATAACAACTTCGGTTTTCAAAGGTGGTGAGAATCATCCACTTTCAGATACTTTGAGATTTACAGTATTAATTGGCTGGGGTGCTGTTCCCGAATCTACAAGAGGACTTCCAAGAGGAATTTAATCTTTTTTATGCGTCAACTTTATAAGCTGTTTCTTGCGGTGACAATTTGTTTGGGCAGTGTATCTGCCCAAAGTTTTATTGGAGAAATAAATCCTTTCCCTTCAAAACCGATTGAACAAATTCTTTCAAATGATACGATAAAAATTCTTGCAGTGATGGTAAACTTTACCGATGATAAAGATGAATCAACTTTTGGAAATGGGAAATTTGGATCTATCTATACTCAGAATTATGGAAACACAATTATTGATCCACTTCCGCACGACGACCAATATTTTGAATCTCATTTACAATTTGCTAAAAATTATTTTCAAAAAGTCTCTGGCGGAATGTCAAATATTTCTTTCACAATCTTGCCCGACACATTTTCAGTTTCGAAAACAATGAGAAATTATTCGCCTGAAACCAATTCGAGTGATTTCACTGTGATCGCTTCATTTGCGGAAGAGGTTTGGAGAATTGCGGATCAAAATAACCCCGGGTTTAATTTTAGTGATTATGACCTTTTCATTATCTTTCATGCAGGGGTGGGCAGAGATGTTACCCTTCCTGGAAGTCTTGGGACTGAAAGAGATATTCCATCGGTTTATCTTTCAACTAATGCTTTAAAAAATATTTATGGCGAAACATTTGAAGGTTTTCCTGTTTCAGGCGGTTCATTTAAAATTTTAAATAGTATGATAATTCCTGAAACCGAAAGCAGGGAAGTCAGCAGCTTCGGAAGTGTTTTCCTTTTTGAACTTTCAATTAATGGATTATTAGTTGCAAGTATCGCCAGCCATCTTGGGCTTCCTGATTTATTTGATACGGAAACCGGGTTAAGTGCAATCGGTCGTTTTGGATTGATGGATGGACAATCAATCTTTGCTTACAATGGATTATTCCCCCCCGAGCCTTCCGCCTGGGAAAAAATTTATCTCGGCTGGAAAGAACCAATTGTTGTTGAACCCGGCATTTACAATCTTTCCTTGACTTCTAATACAGTTGCTTCGTTGAGTGATACTGTAATTCTAAAAGTTCCACTCACCTCATCAGAATATTATTTAGTTGAAAATAGAACCCGCGATGCTTATCAGGATGGGGCGAATATCTCTTATAAAATTGGTGATGTTGTTTTTAATAAATATTTTGAAAAAGACACAGCAGGATTTTATAGCTTTCAAACAGACTCAATTGATGGAGTGGTTGTTGATGTTGATGAATTCGATTGGGCATTACCCGGCAGTGGAATCCTGATCTGGCATATTGATGAAAATATAATTGATTTGAAAATTGCAGATAACAAAATTAATACCGATAAAAAACTTCGTGGAGTTGACGTTGAGGAAGCTGATGGTGTGCAGGATATCGGCGAAACCTTCTTTACAATTTTTGGTGATGAAGTAATTGGTGAAGGTACCGAAGAAGATTTTTGGCATAAAGATAATCCCGCGGATTTATTCAAGAACCGATTTTCAAAAGATACTTATCCAAACACAAACACAAATTCTAACGCAAATAGTTTAATTACATTCTCTGATTTCTCTTCTATTTCTAATCGGATGTCTTTCAATTTAACTTTCGGTGACTCGATAATTAAGCCGATTTTTTATAAACAATTAAACATTAATGGCCAAAATCATCTTACATCAAGCGGCGGGAGCGATTTTAGATTTGCGCTGCTCAATAACCAGGACTTACTAATTATAGATGAAACAGGAAACGTTAAAAAAACTCTCACAAATTTTTCAGATTACAAAGTTGCATCAACTAGCATAATCGGTTCAGATTATTTTGTTGGTGCTTTAAATAACACTCTAAACGTCTATATGACCGATGGGCAATTAGAGTTTTTTAAGAGTGTTGATGTTGGAAATCCAATTTCTACTTCACCAGTTCTTGTAAATTTACTTGGAGAAACGATTATTAAAATCATTACTGTGGATTCTCTAAAAGATTTTTCACTTGGATCTCTTCCTTCAACTCCACCAGTTCAAATTAGCAGCATAAAACTTGGCGAGCAGCAAAGTATCTATAGAATATCATTTGCTGCCGGCAGATACTCCTACCTTGCAGAAGTTCTTTCTGATCCTGTTCCTGAAATTACTAAATATAAATTTGTTGAAGATACCGGTTTTTCTTATGAATTTGTTGGAGAGAAGCCCGGCGCTATTGCAACCACATTTTCCCGCACGGGGGAGTTTGTCAGTGTGGTTTTAATCGGTCAGAAATTTTATATTTTCTCAGAAGGGAAACTCCTTAAAATTTTAGAAAATTCAGGTTGGGCGCCATTGTTTGCCTTTTCAATTGGCGATATAAAAAATGATGGCGAAAATTATATCATTTTTGTTAACGGAAATAAAATTGAAGCAATCAACTTTGCCGGCGCTTCGGCAGATAATTTCCCTTTCGAAGATCCAAATCATTCACTCTTTTTCAGCACCCCATTAACAGCCGATATTGATGGAACAAATCACTCGGAGGTTATTGCACATACAGAGGACGGTAGGATCTTTGCTATTGATGGGGCAACCGGCAAAATAATTCCCGGATTTCCTATTTCTGCAGGCTCTTTCAGCAGCGGAACACCCTCGATATTTGTTGATGCACAAAACAAAATTTCGCTTGCTTACATTAACTCGGGTAGAAGCTTCTCGGCTTGGGAAATTGGTCCTACTGAAGGAACGAAATTTTGGACTGAAGAATTCGGCTCAAATTTAAATACAGCTTCAATCGAAGCGGCGTCTATTGATAATTCAATTAATGAGTTTTTCCCTGTTAATCGTGCCTATAATTACCCCAACCCTGTTTATGAAGGATCAACTAATATTCGGTACTTTGTATCTGAAAATGCAAAAATTAATATTAAGATTTTTGATCTTGCAGGTGACTTTGTGGATGAGTTGAACGACGAGGCACAAGGAGGCTTCGATAATGAAACTATATGGGATGTCGGAAATATTCAAAGTGGAGTTTATCTCGCACGAATCGAAGCAGTTGGCAGCAGCGGCAAAACTGAAAGCGCCATTATTAAAATAGCGGTTGTGAAATAATTTTCTCAGCTTATCATTTAACAATTCTTATTTTAAAAACATTTTTTAAATGCTAAAATATTTCTTTATCGCAGCGAACATTTTGCTTTTTACTAATTCTTCATTTTCGCAATTCACAGAATTTCACCCTGAACTTAATTGGTTTACTATTAAAGGCGAACATGCTGAAGTTCATTATCATGAAGGTGCGGATAGAACTGCAAAAGTTATCTCAAAAATTATTGATGAAGTTTGGGGACCTATCACTTCTCTTTATGATTATGAACCCGCGACTGTCCATTTCGTAATTAAGGATTTAGACGATTATTCAAACGGCGCAACTTATTTCTTCGATAATAAAATAGAAATTTGGACAAGTGCACTTGACTTTGATCTGCGCGGTCAGCATAATTGGCTGCGTAATGTTATTTCACACGAGTTTACTCACTTAGTCCAAATTCAAGCCGCAATGAAGGTAGGGAGAGGTGTGCCAGCTTTCTTTTTACAAATGTTAAACTACGAGGATGAGCGACGTCCAGATATTCTTTATGGTTTCCCAAATACTATTATTAGTTATCCACTTGCAAGTATTAACATGCCCGCATGGTTTGCAGAAGGTACAGCACAATACATGCGCAAAGATTTTGATTACGATAATTGGGATTCACATCGCGATATGATCCTTCGATCTTACGTCCTTGATGATAAAATGCTGACCTGGAATGAAATGGGAGTGTTTGGAAAAACAAGTCTTGGAAATGAATCTGTTTATAATTCCGGTTTTGCTCTAACAAGATATATTGCTCAAAAATATGGCGAAGATAAATTAAAAGAAATCACGAACGCTCTCGGCAAATTTGGTAACTTTACAATTGATGCAGCTTTTAGTGATGTGCTGGGTAAAAATGGAAATGAGATTTATAATGAATGGAAAAGTTTTCTAAAAGAGGATTATCAAAACAGAACTGAATCTATTCGCTCAAACCTTGTTGAAGGTGAGTTGATTGCAAAGGATGGATTTGGTAATTTTTATCCTCAATATTCCGACGATGGTAAAAAAATATATTATGTATCAAATAAATCATCGGACTACTTTAATCCTGCCGGTATTTATCAATACGATTTAACGACGAAGGAAGAAAAATTATTAGTCAGTGGTGTTCGTTCAACTTTCAGTCTTATTCCCGGAACAAATAAAATTCTCTATGCAAAACTCTCTGATGATAATGAAAATTGGTACAATGTTCATGATATTTATACTTATGATATTGAAAACGAAGATGAAGTTCGATTAACTTATAATATGAGAGCAAACCAGCCGAACCTTTCGCACGACGGAAGTAAAATAGTTTTTCTATATCAAAAGGATGGAACTTCTAATCTCGGTATAATTGATATTGATGGAAAGAATTTTAAACCGCTGACTTTTTTTCAAAATGGCGAGCAAGTTTTCAATCCAAAGTTTTCAAATGATGATTCCTATATTATTTTTGATTACTCCTATCATCAGGG
>DAOLIQ010000063.1:18814-20208 GCA_035328465.1 Ignavibacteriaceae bacterium
CAGCATAAAGTTGATGAAAATAAATTTTATATCCGAGTAGAAAACCCTCCCTTAAATACTGACCAGCCAAAAGGCGATATTTCAAAATTTGATATTAGCCATCTCAGAAATTTTGATGATAAAAATTTAGATGACATTCAATCTGAAAAATACACAGGCAAGTTTTCCAAACTGACATTTTATCCATTTATAAGAATTGATAATTATAATACGTCAAATAGTTTTTTTGAAAAACTTAAGCCCGGTTTGTACGTTTCTTCAAGCGATATGCTAAATCGTTACTCGATATTTGCCGGTGCTTCGATTAATTCAAAACTTGAGCGCGACTTGTTCCTTATTTTTGATTATAGGAATAAACTTCCAATTTTATTCGACCTTGGTTTAAAACCCGAGCTTGCTCTCGAGCTCTATAACATTAGCCGAAAAGCTAATATTGACATTTTCTTCGGTGCTGATACTGTCGGCTCTACAGTTAATTATGACTTTATCATTCCGGATGATGTCACCTATAATCTGTTTGAAGTTGATGTTGCAGCAAAGAATAAAATATTTTCGCGCGAACAAAATTTGGAGTTTAGATTTATTTTTAGCAGATACTCTGCAACTCTCGGCAGTTTTATTCTACCAAATAATAATGGACTTTATCCTACGACCAACGATACTTATTTAATCGGGAGAAATTTTCGACTTACATATTCTTTTGAAGGAATTTTACCCGATAGAGATGATGAAATAAATCCTGTCGGCGCCAGACTTGAAGTTAAGTATGATTATGAATCAAATAAGTTTAACGAAGATGGCGAATATGTCGTTGAGGATGGTTTGCTAAAACCCAAATACAAAGTATTCAATTTTCACAAAGTTGAATTAAATTCTAAAATTCATATTGGACTTTGGAGTGATCACACACTTACCGCTCAAATAAGGGCGGGGACAATCTTTGGACCTCAAGTTCCCGACTTTTTTGATTTTTATCTCGGCGGATTAATTGGAATGAAAGCCTATCCATTTTATGCGATCAGCGGAAATGAAGTTGGCTGGATAAATCTAACGTACAGATTCCCACTTTTCAGAAATATTGATGCGCGATTTGGACACCTTTATCTCGATAAAATATTTCTCGCTTTTTACGGCGACTTCGGAAACGCCTGGAATGGCAGCGAAGTTAGTCTGAAAGATTTTAAGAAAGGTGCGGGGGCAGAACTGCGTGCCCACCTTAATTCTTTCTATCTATTCCCGACAGATGTTTTTGTTAATGCCTCTTACGGATTCGATAAATTTTCACGCATTGCCCGAAATGAAGTTGTTAGTTATGGAAAAGAGTGGCGTTTCTACGGCGGCATTCTATTTGGTTTCGATTTTTAATTAATAATAAAAATTTAAAATGAAAAATT
>DAOLIQ010000064.1:0-20191 GCA_035328465.1 Ignavibacteriaceae bacterium
TCGTATTTATTGTTATCCTTGTTTTACAATTATTAATTTTTTCCGGCAGGTATATTAATTTCGATTTAGTTATCAGGGATTTATTTTTTTTAGGCAGTCTATTCACATCAATATTATTATATCAAAAATTCATTAAGCGTTATACTCTGTTAAAGCTGTACATAAGAAGTTTAGCACTGGTAGTGATTTATACTTTGTTAAATATTTTATTCGGAGTACTTGTATTTATAATTAATACAGGCAGCATATATCCTGATCCTCGTTTGATTTACCTGTTTGCGCGAAACGCAATATTGATCGGACTTGGTATTGGGTTGGGGGTTGATTTTTATATTCAGAACAAAGTTTTTTTATACAACCTGTTAAGAATAAACTCAGTTAATTCTTTCTAACAGAAGAACAGTAATTTTTTTAAAATTTTAATATTATGAAAAAATATGTGGTTCTGTTTTTAGCAGTGGCTTTACTAAATTTCTCCTGTTATTCATATTATGAAGTTTCCAAAGATGATGTAATCAAAACGGGGGAGTATGACATTTCAAAGATTGATTTAAAAGATAAAACCGTAATACTTTTGGATGATTTCGAAAACTACGGGTTGATTATTAATGACGATACTATTGTTGTAAAGTTGGATAGTTTAGAACAAAAGTTTGATCTTGCTGAAGTTGAAAAGTTTTATGAGACTAAATTTAATTTTGTGAAAACATTTTTTCTAAGTGCGGGTGGACTTTATCTCACATTATTTTTAATAGGATTAATGCTAGCATCACGCTTTAAAACTTAAATATGTTAAGTTGAGAAAATTGTTAAAATATAAATCCTTTATCTCGTAATGGAAGATTTACATTTCCAGCGATTTTTTCGATTTTTATGATCCTAAAATTATATCGTTATTCAATCGGTCATATTTGAAAGAAATTATTTCATAATTAATCTGCCTCAGCTAGCAAATTCAAATCAAGTTGGATAGACAATAATATGGTATGTTAAAGATTATTTTTATTATTCGGCATATTAAATAATTATTTTTGCAGGGGTGCGTAAAGAATAGATCCTGGAAAAAGTCGGGAAGACTTTCACACTTTATGCTTCACATTAATCCGCAGGCTAACTAAAGCTTACTTTTTTCCTATTTAATGGGCTTGAGTTTGGTTTTGATTTAGTTGGTCTGGTCGAGTATTTGGAAAGAGAGATTTTTTATGGCAACTAAGATTAAAATCGTCACTACAGGGGATTTTCTTGAGATAACTGCTGATGGAATAATTAACATGGCAACAAGCAGACAGTTACTTGTTGATATTGCAAAATCAGATCATGAACCTGTAGATTACGATCTGCTTATTGATTTCAGGGATACAAAATGGCATATGTCAACGTTCGATTTGTATCAGCTTGCTCAGGAACTTGTTTTGCATGGAAACACATTTCGTAATAAAGTTGCTATTCTAGTAAATCCGGGAGTTAATTTTGACTCTGCAGAGTTTCTCGAAACCTGCTCTCATAACCGCGGATTCTTCGTAGATGCTTTTATGGACTTTGAAACTGCAATGCGCTGGATTCTTGCCTTCGAAGATGCGCCAAAAAATAATATCCTTCCCGATAAGGGGAGGGCAAGTGAAGATAAATAGTGGAAAATTATTTGATAGCATTCTGAAAACCTTGACCTCGTTAGGTAAACTTAGATTTCTGAAAATAAAAAATAAATGTTACTATCACATAAGACTTGTGTATTATTATTTCTCTAACATCCTGAGCTTTTCGAAGGATGGAAAGTGTGATAATAAATTTACGCTTCGAAATCCGTTAATAAAGATCAGTGAGATAGTATTAAATATTTTTGATAATTTTTCTGAAATCTTAGCCTAAACGTTTTTTCTTCATTTTGTCGGTTACTTGTCACTTTTAGACATTATTACTTACTTATTATTAGGAAGTAATAATTTATTCAAATGATCTGTCTTTAAATCATTCACTTATTTCAAGAGGCTCTTATGTTATTATACAATACCAAAGTCAGAAAAGCATTTTTTAACTCATTAATAATGTTTTTTTGTCTGATAACATTCTCATTTGATGGACAAGGTATCTACCCGGATTTCGCCCTTCCCACAAAGTTTCAAGACTCTTATTTAGGGCACTTCAAACGTGGTCGCGCCAATATTGCTGCGGATTTTAATCTTGATGGAAAAATTGATTATTATATCGGGAACCCCGGTGATGAGTCATACGTTTTGATAAATAACTCAACACCGGATCGTATTCAATTTCGACCAGGACCAGTCTTGCTGTCCGGTGACCTTGCCTGGGGAGGCGTGGCATTTGATTATGACAATGATGGGGATTACGACCTTTTTATTACCTGTGGGGCTAACGAAAACATTGGATTTGATTATTTATTTAGAAATGACTGGATACTTAATGGAGTAGTGACAGGCAGATTGAGTTTCAAAGATGTCACCTCTATTGCAGGTGTTGCCGGTCCAATACCTGGTTCCAGTCCAAGGTTTAACCCTACCTTTGATTCCAAACAGTTTTTACCGGATAATATTAATTTATCGGGAGATTGCGGAGGAAGTGTTAGTTTTGTTTTTGATACTGTTTATCACAAAGGAAATTATGATGGTCCGGGCAGTCCAATAATGACTGCAAGTGCAAATGCTGTGGTTGCAGACTATGATCAGGATGGTGATGATGATTTATTTGTTAACGGTAATATTGTAGCGAATTCCAACCCTGATTATCCCGAATTAATTGGCAGGAATACTCTTTATCGAAATAACAGTGATGGAACGTTTACAGATGTAACTTTCGAAGCCGGACTTGCAGGCAGTCTTCTTCCTACAAGAAATTCAACTTTTTTAGATTATGATAATGATGGCGATGCTGATCTTTATGAAAATAACTATAATTATCAGAATATTTTGTGGCGAAATAACGGAGATGGAACTTTTACCGATGTAACTGCATCAGTTTCAACAAACAATGATATAAGTTATCCTCATTCTTCTTTTGGAAGCGGTGCGGCTGATATTAATAATGACGGCTGGGAAGATATCATTGCATTTATGCGAACGAATACAGATGATGGAAGCCCTTACGCTCCCGGGCATGCGGTGTTTCTAAATAGATTTGGCAATCAATTTTTTAATGCTGCCTCAGATATGGGTATAAATTTAGGTTATGAATCAATTGGAACAAATGGTGTGATGGGCTGCATGGTGGGTGATATTAACGGAGATGGAGTTCCGGATTTTTATATTGGCAATGGAGGACCTGGCTCTGGCACCGCGGACAAATTATTTATGAGCACTTCCGGCTCATTTGATTTGTCAATTCCAACTTACGATGATTATACTCCATACATTGATTACCCATCAAATATTCCCGCAGGGCTTCCAATTCCACCATACCCATACAGAACTCATGGTGTTAATTTTACGGATGTCAATGACGACGGAATTCTTGAAATTACTGTTGTTAATGGCGGTACCGCCTCAGCAGGTGATTCTGTTCAAGAGCCAAACCGATTATTTATGCTGAACTCTTTAATCAATTATAATTATTTTATGGTTCAGCCTGTTGGTGACGGAATCTCAGTCAGTAAAGACGCTATTGGTACAAGGATCGCACTAACAATAAGTGAAAGGGGGAGATACATCAGAACTATCTATCGAACTTTATTTGGCGGCAGTTGTTTCTCGGCTCAGAATGGGTTCTATGTGCACTTCGGTCTCGGTAGTGCAGATACAATTGAGGAATTAAAAATCACCTGGCCAGACGGGACGGTCTCAATTATAAATACAGGATTGGCAGTAAACACAAAAAATGTGGTCAATTATTTAGCAGGGAATAATGTCTTATTGAACAAAAACCCGAATTCAAATATTGAGAATGGTGATTTGTCCTTTGCATTAAATCAAAATTATCCGAACCCGTTTAATCCAAGCACAACCATAAAATATCAAGTCCCTACAGAAGGTGAGGTACAATTAATTATTTACGATGGACTCGGCAAACAAGTCGCATCCTTGGTGAATCAAGTTCAATCTCCCGGATCCTATGAAATAAATTTTGATGCAAAAGATTTATCCAGCGGAATTTATTTTTATCAGCTTAAAGCCGGTTCGTTTAAACAAATTAAAAAGATGATTTTGCTCAAATAATTTTAAAACTTATACTCTTAATCTATACGCACGTTATGAATCTTATGAGTAGCGTGCGTTTTTTATTTTAAACCTTCTATTCGGTTATTCTTTCCATCCATCAAAATATGTCATTAGATAATTGGGATAAAAACTGTTTGTCTGCTATTTTATTCCATCAATTCTAACGAATTATGAAATGATAATTAAACTGACATCTAATTAAATTTTTACCAAAAAATCCAGGTTGCATTATGCCAAAAACTATTGCTGCTCTTTTATTTTGTACCTCTTTGATTTTATCATCGAGCGGTTTTGCACAAGAAGAATCAAAAACCGACTCACTTAAAAATATTTCTTTATCAGGTTTGTCATTCCGAAGTATTGGTCCTGCTGTTACCGGCGGACGAGTGATTGATATCGCTGTTAACCCATTTAATCACAGTGAATATTATATTGCATCGGGTCACGGTTCATTATGGAAAACAACAAATAATGGAATAACATTCGCTCCGGTCTTTGATGCGAACAAATCTTATGCAATTGGTTCGGTTAAAATTGATCCAACTAATCCTAATATAGTTTGGGTCGGTACGGGCGAAAATAATAATCAATATAATGTAATTTATGGTGACGGAATTTATAAAAGCGAGGATGGGGGAAAAACCTGGAAAAATATGGGACTCGCCAATTCTGAACATATCGGTGGAATTGCAATTGATCCGACAAACCCTAATATTGTTTATGTGTCTGCGATGGGCTCATTAAGAAATTCCGGCGGAGATAGAGGAATCTATAAAACAACCGACGGAGGAAAAAGCTGGGAGAAGTCTTTAAACATCAGCGAGTTTACCGGCTGTAATAAAGTTTTTATTGATCCGCGTTATTCAAATATTATTTATGCAGTAGCTCATCAGCGAATGAGAAATCTTTACACCGGAGTTTACGGCGGACCGGAAAGTGGAATTTATCGCAGCACTGATAGCGGCGCCACGTGGGATAAATTAAAAGGCGGTTTGCCTTCAGAGGATGTGGGAAGAATTGGTATTGCAATCTCGCCCGTTAATCCCGATTATGTTTATGCAATTATCGAGGCAACTGACAAGGATAAAGGGTTTTACAGAAGCACGGACCGCGGGGCTAGCTGGACCAAACAGAGTAGTTACATTTCTTCTTATGCTTTTTATTTCCAAAATTTATATTGTGATGTAAATGATGTTGACAGGGTTTACAGCGATGATGTTCTTATTCAGGTTACTGAGGATGGTGGAAAAACCTGGAAAAATTTAGGAGATAAGAACAAACACGTTGATAACCACGCAATCTGGATTGATCCTGATAATAATTTACATTTACTCGCCGGCTGCGATGGAGGTGTTTACGAAACTTTCGATCAGGGAAAGGAGTGGGATTTTAAATCAAATGTTCCTATTGCAGAAATTTATAAAGTTACCACAGATAACGATGAACCATTTTATAACGTTTATATCGGTACTCAAGATAATAATAGCCTCGGCGGACCATCGCGCACAATTAATACGAGTGGAATCACTAACTCCGATTGGCTTTTTACAAACGCAGGTGATGGTTTTGAATCGCAGGTTGATTGGAAAAATCCAAATATAATTTATGCGCAATCGCAGAACGGCGGTCTTGTGCGTTTCGATAAGCAGAGTGGAGAAAATCTTTTTATCAAACCGCAGGATTTTGCTGATACAGCTTATCGATTTGATTGGGACGCTGCACTTTTAATTTCGAAGCATGATAACAAACGGCTATATTTTGGCGGCAATAAGCTGCTGCTCTCTGACGACATGGGAAGCACTTGGAGAGAAATAAGTCCTGATCTTACACGAGGTGTTCCGAAAGAAATGCAAAAACTCATGGGACAAAGCTGGAGTATTGATCAACTTGCACGTAAAAGCGCGAATGCCAATATTGTAACTATTGCCGAATCTCCACTCGATGAAAATATTTTATTTGCCGGGTCGGCTGATGGGTTGATTCACTATACTACCAATGGCGGAATAAATTGGAATCGTTCAACCATTACGGGGCTGCCGGAGTATGCAAGAGTTCATCAGATAATTGCATCTAATTTTGATAAGCTGGTTGCTTATGCATCCTGCCATAACATGGCAGGGGGAGATTATCATCCTTATTTATACAAAACAAATGACGGTGGAAAGACCTGGTTTGCAATCAATAATAATCTTCCTGAGAAGGGATGTACTTTCACTATTGCAGAAGATCACGTTGAAAGGAATTTGCTTTTTGTTGGAACTCAGTTTGGAGTTTATTTTTCAAATAACGGAGGAGTTGAGTGGTTAACTTTGAATACTGGCATTCCTCCTTCAACTATTATGGATATGGAAATTCAAAAAAGAGAAAATGATCTTGTCGTTTCAACATTTGGACGTGGTGTTTATATTTTGGATGATTATTCACCGCTTCGATTTTTATCTCAGGAAACATTAAAAAAAGATGCGGAGATATTCCCGGTAAAAGATGCCTTAATGTTTGTGCAGGCAAATCCATTGGGGTTTAAGGGAGTAGCATTTCAAGGTTCGGGATTTTATTCTGCACCAAATCCGGAGGTAGGAGCAGTTTTCACTTATTATATTAAAGATGAATACAAATCCTTAAAGGAAAAAAGAAGAGATAATGAGAAAGAAATTCAGAAAAAGGGAGGAGATATAAAATATCCAGATTATGGTACTCTGAAAGCTGAGTCGGAAGAACCTGAGGCTTACCTGTTATTTACAATCACAGATGAGAATAATAACGTTGTTCGTAAAATTAAAACTGATATTAAAAAAGGTGTGAATAGAATTGTCTGGGATTTTAGATATACGCCATTCACTCCTATATCGCTTACTGCATTTGATTCATCGGTTCCATGGAACGAACCGGATAAAGGTTATATGGTAGTTCCGGGAAAATATTTTGTATCACTTTCAAAATACGCAGACCAAAAATTTACTGAGATCGTGACCCCAAAGGAATTTATTTGTAAACCACTTAACATCGTTTCAATTCCTGCTGAAGACAAAATTGCACTTGATTCATTCAATAAAAAAGTTGCAGAGTTAACAAGGGCAATCGCTGGTGCAGAGGCATTTCGAAAGGAGCTAGTCGATAAACTTGCTTATTTAAAGAAAGCTGCTATCGAATCTCCAGAAGTTCCTACTGATACTTATGAAAACATTCTAAAAATTGAAGCAGATTTAACTGAATTAAATAAAAAACTAAATGGCGATCAACTCAGAGCCAGATACGAAGGTGCTGCACCCACCTCAGTAAAAGAACGCGTGGAAACAATTACTTATGCTTTATGGAGTACAACTGCTTCACCGACGAATACATTCATAAAATCTTACGATGCAGCAGCCGGTAAGTTCGGGGAAATACTTAATTCATTAAAATTAATCGAAGAGCAAGTAAGGCAGGTTGAATTAATTCTTGAATCACACGGCGCGCCTTACACACCAGGCCGGTTTCCGGAATGGAGGAGAAATTAGATTAGTGTCTAATTTTTTTAATTATATGGAAAAACTTTTTGGTCTTCCTCTTGCTTGTATCTTTATTATAATGTTGGGTACAGTTTATCCACAGAATGAAATAAGTAATTATTCTATTGACAAACAAATGCTTGCTGATTCAGTGCGCAATGAATTTCTTCATGCATGGAATTCATACAAACAATTTGCTATGGGTCATGATGAAGTTAAACCATTATCAAAAACATTTCGAGATTGGCATTCAGTTCCTCTTTTGATGACACCTGTTGATGCACTTGATGTTATGTATTTAATGGGGCTGGATGAAGAAGCCGAATCAACAAAAAATTTTATTATAGAAAATCTTTCTTTTGATGAAGATATTTTTGTTAAGAATTTTGAAATAACAATTCGATTGCTCGGCGGACTGCTAAGTAATTATCAGATTTCCGGTGATAGTCGTTTGCTCGCTCTTGCTGAAGATCTTGGTAAGAGACTTTTGCCTGCTTTCAATTCTCCGACAGGAATGCCTTATATGTTTGTCAATCTTCAAACAGGCGAAGTGAAAGGTGATGTAAGCAATCCCGCAGAAATAGGAACATTGCTAATAGAGTTTGGAACGCTTAGTAAGTTAACAGGCAATCCGATTTATTTTGAAAAAGCTAAACGGGCATTGGTAGAATTATACAATCACAGATCACCAATCGGACTCGTTGGTTCAAGCATTTCTGTCACTACTGGAATTTGGGTAGATGGAACAAGTCACATAAGCGGAGGGATTGATTCTTACTACGAATACTTATTAAAGTGCGCTATCCTTTTTAATGATAAAGATTGCTTAAAAATGTGGCAAACCAGCATTGAAGCAATAAACAAATATCTTTCTCATGAAACACAAACCGGCTTGTGGTACGGGCAGGTTAATATGTTCAGAGGAGAAATTACTTCAACACGATACGGTTCATTGGATGCTTTTTTCCCTGCTGTTCTTGCTTTAAGCGGAGATATTGAGAAAGCTGCCCGGCTTCAAAAATCATCAGATCTTATGTGGAGAACTTTTGGAATTGAACCAGAAGAAATTGATTATTATCGAATGAAAATAACTTTTCCAACCTATCACCTTCGACCGGAGATAATCGAATCGGCTTATTATCTTTATCATTTCACAAATGATTCTCTATATTTAAATATGGGTAAGCATTATTTTGAAAATTTGGTTCAATACTGCCGTAATGAAAATGGTTATTCAGCATTAATAAATGTTGTGACAAAGGAAAAGGCTGATGAGATGGAAAGTTTCTTTTTTGCAGAGACATTAAAATATCTTTACTTACTTTTTGCGGAACAGGATGTAATTGATTTCTCAAAAGTAATATTTAATACCGAAGCTCATCCTATCTGGAAAACTTGGAAGTAAAATTTTTGAAGGTAATGACTGTAAAAAAAACGCGGGCTATTAACCCGCGTTCACTCACTGAAAGGACGAAGAACAAAATTATAAGGAGGTTCCAAGTTTAATTCTGAAGTTCACAAAAATTGAGGTGATGCCAAAACTTCCATCTTTTACTCGAGAGAGAATTACACCGGGACCAATCGCAACTGAACTGAAACTCCAATAATCAAAAATCTTTTGTACAAGAATGTCTGCCACGAACTGATTTTGTCGAACCGGTGAATTGAACATTGCGTCAAATCTAAAATCAAAAGTGCTGCCTGCCAGCGATAGTTCACGACCTGTATATCCAATGTGCCATTCTTTAATGAATTGTCCGAAATAGACTTTACCTCTTGTTGAACCTAACACAGAAATAGGATACCTAAATTCCCAGTTGAAAAATTCACCATCAACAAGATACGGTTGATATTTGATTGAGCTATCGGGATTCAATACGATTGCATCTTTATTTACGGAATCGTGAGTGTAATCAAGTATCTGGCTGAGGCTGAATTTTTTAGTTGTTTTGAGAAATCCAACTTCGAAAAAATTACCGATTGGTATAACATATCCAAAGTGGTAAGCTTCAGTCATAAATAAATTATTATGATTATTAACATCTTTTTGCTGAGTCATTGCATCAACGCCGGTGATAAATCCGCCGTAAAAGCCGAGTATATGAAAATTAAATTCTGCAAAGTTGGTTTCGAGAACTCCTGAATAAGGGGTTCCAAAGCCAAAAGATAGACCAACATCTTTCTTTAAAGAGAAACCAAATCGCTCACCGCCTTGAAACTGTACAAATGGATTAATATATCCAAGTGTGGGAGAAATCTGGAAAAGGGAAGGGGGGTCAAGAATTTTACTGACTCGTAATCTTTCCAGTACTCTTGTAAAAACAGAGCCGTAATGGATACTTTCTTCAAGATTAATTTTAAATGGATAAGTAATGATTCTTGCTCTAATTCCTGGAGATAATGCAAGGAATGGGTAAAGCGCACCTTTTATAGAAACAGTTTGATTATTAGCATCTCGGAGATCGGCAATTATTTCTGCTTTTGGATCTGGAGGATCAATAAACAATTCCGTTTGAATTTGAATAAACAAACTATCATCCAAAGGTTCCATTTGGAAATAATTAATTATTTCTTCCTCATCCTGTGCATAAAGAGTCCCGGATTCAGGAAGAGTAAGTAATGTTATTAATGTAAACGTAATTAAGATATATCTCATTTTTAGTCCTACAATTATTTACAATCAATAGTAATTTTTACCCTAATTAGTCAATAATAAATTAATTAAGTGTAAATCTTACAAGTATATTTTAACAAGAACTTAATATCATAAAAAAAACTTTATTTATTTACTCTTTTTTATGATTATCACATTCAAATATCGAAAATCATACCAAAGAATTTAGAAAAAAGGAGAACTCATGCTTTGAAGTCTGGACAATATCCAGATTGCGATTAATGGTATTAAAATGAATGAATTCTATGCGATCTCTCGGATAGTAGTTATAGGTAAATAATTTCTAAATGAATATAACCGCAATTGACTTATTAAATTTCAACTACTCTAGAATTTTCCAATTGATATTTTTTATTCGACTTTTCGCAAAAAGCAAAACCGTTTTTATCAAATTGTAATCGCTTCCCGGCTTCACTAACCCATCCAATAATTTTAGCTGGATTGCCAACAACCAGAGCAAAATCCGGGACATCTTTTGTTACAACAGAACCCGCTCCAATAAATGCAGATTTGCCAATCGTATTTCCGCAAACAATAGTAGCATTTGCTCCAATTGAAGCACCTTCTTTTACCAAAGTTTTTAGATAAAATTTAGCACCAACCTGCGGATATTTACATCTCGGATCAAGCACATTTGTAAACACCATTGAAGGTCCGCAAAAAACATAGTCTTCGAGCGTAACGCCTTCATAAACAGAAACGTTGTTTTGAATCTTGCAGTAATTTCCTATTTGAACATTGTTTCCGACATTCACATTCTGACCGATTACACAGTGGCTGCCAATTTTTGCACCACTTTGAATATGACTGAAATGCCAAATTTTTGTTGCTTCACCAATAACAACATTGTCATCTACAACTGCATATTTATTAATATAAAATTTTGATTCACTCATTTTAGTTCCTATCCTAAATGGATTAAAATTTATTTATGATCTCTCTGATATTGTAAACAGCTTCTATTGATGGTCGTGCATCATCAATTCCAAATCCATTTCCGGAGAGAATTGCCTGATAGACTTTAGTATGCAAATCAGTGAAGCCATCACTAAAATGAACTTCTTCGTTATCCACTTTAATTGAGCGAAAAGTAGTTTTGCCAGAGCGCTTAATTTCTTCAGGAAGATCATTATAATTAATTGAAAGGTTCCACTTCACATCTGCGTTTTCCAATTCTAGATTTCCATTGATTTTTCGCAGTTCAGAATTTATTACTTCAATCTTTTTTACTTTCCCAAAAATCCAAATTAACATATCAAAAAAGTGAATACCAATATTTGTAACTACACCGCCGGATTTATTCGAGTCGCCTTTCCAGGAATAGTCGTACCAAGTTCCTCGCGAAGTAATGTAATTTAATTCTACGTTGAATCGCTTATTCTTTTGGCTAGAGATTTTTTCTTTTAGTTCAATGATTGAAGGATGGACTCTCAACTGAAGTATGTTATAAATTTTACGATCGTATTCCTTCTCCAATTCTTGCAATGCATCAAGATTCCATGGGTTTAGTACGAGCGGCTTTTCACAAATTGCATCTGCGTTAATTCTGAGAGCAAGCCGTATATGCGCATCGTGTAAATGATTTGGAGAACAGACTGTCAAATAATTAATTTGTGATTCTTTCGGTCCACGCCGCAGCATTTCCAAGTAACGATCGAAGCGTTCAAACTCGGTGAAGAAACCAGCATCTGGAAAATACTTATCCATAATTCCAACAGAATCATGCGGATCAACAGCAGCAATCAGAACATTACCAGTATCTTTTATTGCCTGAAGATGTCTTTGCGCAATATAGCCAGCTATACCGGTTAGAGCGAAGTTTTTCATAAATACCCCATCATAATTTTAGAATAAAAAGAATTTTGAAAAATTAAGCATTGATTTTGAAATCTGAAGATCAAAATTATTACTAAAAAAGGAAATCATGCTTTATAAATTTTATTTGATTTAACGCCGTGGTTTTCAAATGCATTTCTTGTATCAACAATTATTTTAGCATTCTGTTCAATAAATTTATAATCATAACCGCTGTGATCAGTACTTAAAAGTACAAAATCATAACCAGATAAATTTTCTTTTGTTAGTTCTACCGAATTCATATCGTATTGATATTTTCGAGTACGAGGTAGTTTCGGTACGAACGGATCATTATATTCGACAATAGCACCGCGCTCGTGTAGAATTTCGATAAGTTTTAAGGTAGGGGACTCACGCATGTCATCAATATCCTTCTTATAAGCTGCCCCAAGTATTAAAACCTTTGAACCGTTTAATGCTTTTTTATGCTTGTTTAAAACTTCCATTGATCGCTCGATAACATAATAAGGTTGAAATGTATTAATCTCACCAGCAAGTTCGATGAACTTTGTACTGATATCGTATTCGTGCGCTTTCCATGTTAAATAAAATGGATCAATAGGAATACAATGACCACCCAAACCCGGACCGGGATAGAACGCCTGGTATCCAAATGGTTTTGTACTTGCTGCTTTAATTACTTCCCACACATCCAAATCCATTCTGTCAAATACCATTTTGAGTTCATTAACTAATGCAATATTGACAGAACGGTAAATATTTTCTAAAAGCTTTGTTGCTTCTGCTGCTCTTGTAGAGGATACTGGAACGGTGTTCACAATAACTTTATTATAAAGTGCCTGCGAAACAGTTAGACAGTGTGTTGTAACCCCGCCAATTACTTTGGGAATCGTAGCTGTTGAGTAATGGGGGTTGTTGGGATCTTCTCTTTCGGGAGAAAAAGCTAGATAAAAATCCTTCCCAACAACGAATTTTTTATCACCGGACTTTTGAGTCAATGGTGCTGATTCAAACATTGGGAGAAGAATTTCATCTGTTGTTCCCGGGTAGGTTGAGGATTCCAACACAACCAATTGTCCTGCACGAAGATATTTTGCTACTATCTTGCCGGAGTTTTCAATGAAGGAAAGATCAGGGTCCCGATGTTCATTTAATGGTGTGGGTACGCAAACAATGATTGCATCTGTTTCAGGCAATTTGGAAAAATCCGATGTTGCAGAAAACTTTCCTGAATCTACAGCCTTTTTAATCTTCTCAGTCTTTATGTGTTTTATATAACTGTTACCTGAATTCAGAATTGGGATTTTTCTTTCGTCAATATCAAAACCAATAACCTTATACCCTTTAGCAGCGAATTCCAATCCAAGCGGAAGTCCAACGTAGCCAAGTCCAATTATTCCAACAATCGCAGAGTTATCTTCAATTTTTTTTAAAAGTTCCATGTAATTCCTTTATTTTTTAGTTTAACTCGTTATGAGAGCAATTCATTAAACAAATAAAACTATTTATTCGTTAAGTCGAATTATATTAAAAAGCTAATTTAGTGCCAGATAATATCCTTATGAATACTCGAAATTTCAATAATATTTTGAACAAAGAGAAGATTGCATGTAAATATTTCCCTCATACTTAATTGTCTTATTAAATTTGGTAATAATTTATTTTTAAAACGTGCTTAAAAAAAATACTTCTACTTCTAATAGATTAATAAAAGATATCTGAAGTGTTATTTTTTCAATGTTAAATATTTTTTTTCCCTGAGCAAAGATAAATGAAGTATATGACCTTATCAAATTTGATGTTGTATGGTTGTTAAGGTGATTTATCCCATAAAGAAACTTAATAAAATACCTGCAGCAACTGCACTGCCAATAACGCCAGAAACATTTGGAGCCATTGCATGCATTAGCAAGTGATTTGTTTTATCGTACTGCAATCCAATTATTTGAGAAACTCTTGCACTATCTGGTACAGCGGACACGCCAGCATTACCTATAAGAGGATTTATTTTATTTCCTTCTTTCAGAAATAAATTCATAAATTTGGTAAATAATATTCCTCCTGCAGTTGCGATAACAAAAGATAAAGCGCCCAGTGCAAATATCCCTACAGAACGGGATGTTAGGAATGTGGTTGCCTGTGTTGATGCCCCCACCGTTAATCCAATCAGGATAGTCACTATATCTATCAAGGAACCTTTCGCAGTATCAGCTAATCTTTTGGTGACTCCACTTTCCTTTAGAATATTTCCAAAAAACAACATTCCAAGCAGAGACATTGCGCTTGGAACAATCAGTGTAGTTAATATTAATCCAACTATTGGGAAGAGTACCTTTTCAGTCTTTGAAACTGCGCGAGGAGGTTTCATTCTGATTAATCTTTCTTGATCAGTAGTCAGTAGTTTCATAATTGGTGGTTGAATTACAGGTACAAGGGCCATGTAAGAATATGCTGATATTGCAATTGCTCCAACAAGTTCGGGTGCTAGTTTAGATGACAGGAATATTGCAGTTGGTCCATCTGCTCCGCCAATTATACCAATTGCCGCTGCTTGGGCTGGAAGAAAATCTAAGAATAATGCAATCATATAAGCACCAAATATTCCAAGTTGTGCTGCCGCACCAAGTAACATCAACTTAGGATTGGAAAGTAGTGCAGAAAAATCAGTCATCGCACCAATGCCCAAAAATATTAGAGGTGGATAAATACCCTTTATTACACCAAAGTATAAATATCCCATTACGCTGCCTGGCTCGTAAATTCCGATCTGAAGATTAGCACCTTGAAGAAAAGGAATGTTGCCAATTAGAATTCCAAAACCGATAGGGACTAAAAGCAGCGGTTCATATTCTTTAGCAATCGCTAAATATATGAATACAAGCCCAACAGCTAACATTACAACGTGTCCAACAGTAAAATTTGGAAAAGCAGTATACCTGAAAAATTGATCGAAACCGTGAGCCATAAATTGAAAAAACTGATCCATAGCTATGCTCCAATTTCAATAAGAGTATCACCTTCAAGTACAGAATCGCCTGTCTTAATTTTGATTGATTTTACTACACCATCCTTGTCAGCGTTTATATTATTTTCCATCTTCATAGCCTCAAGCATAAGTAATTTTGTTCCAATCTTAACAACATCCCCTTCTTTTACATACACGTCCAGAATCACACCCGGTAAAGGTGATTTAATAAATCCGGTTCCTTTTGGTGAAGAAGGTGCACTTGTTCTTTGTTCAGTTTTTCTGGATTCAGTAGTTGGCACGGCAACAGATCTTACAAGTTTCGGTGTTTTACTTTGAGCAATAACCTTATCAACCTCTACCTGATATACTGCTCCGTTTACTTCTATTTCTGCGATATTATCTTCGACATTAACAATATTAACATCGTACTTGTTGCCGTGAATTGTAAATTTAAATTTTTTCATAATGATTCTCTTTTATCTCGGGTTTTGTCTTAAGCCGTAAATTTTTGAACTCCATGGGGAATAGATTCTTGATATTTTATTTATAGTTAATACCGTATCTTCATAGTCGTGGATTTCGGAATAATAAAGATGTAATGCCATGCCAATAGCTGCACTTACCTCGCCGGAAATGGATAATTCTTCTGTAGCTGCATCGGATTTTCCATCTCTTCGTAGTATTCGTCTAACATTAATATTTAATAGTTTAGTAAGATTCGAAAATGTGATGTATAGGAAAAGAAGGGCTAAAAAAACAACAACGTATCCAATTACGGTCATTCCAATACCCCATGGATCAATCTTTAAAAACAAATCCGAATTTTTATGAATGGTAGCGGTCGAAGTATCTTTAGTTATTTGTTGTAATACTCCTAAAAACATTATTATACTCCTTTAATTATAGTGGTAAATTAGAATGTTTTTTAGGTGGATTAACATCCTTTTTTGTTGCAAGAGATTGCAATGCACGAATTACTCTGAACCTCGTATTTCTTGGTTCTATAACGTCATCAATGTAGCCATACTTTGCTGCAACATAAGGTGTAGCAAATTTTTTGCGATAATCATCTTCTTGCTGTTTGACGAAGTTGATTCTTTCTTCGGGATCATTAATTAACTGCAACTCCTTTTGATGAAGAACTTCAATTGCACCTTTTGGGCCCATCACTGCAATCTCAGCACCAGGCCAGGCGTAGTTAATATCCCCGCGTAAGTGTTTTGAACTCATAACATCATAAGCACCGCCGTAAGCTTTACGAAGAATAACCGTCACTTTTGGAACTGTGGCTTCGCCATAAGCGAATAAAAGTTTTGCACCGTGAATAATAATTCCACCGTATTCTTGAGTTGTTCCAGGTAAAAATCCCGGCACATCAACAAAGGTTACGATTGGAATATTAAATGCATCACAGAATCGAACAAAGCGTGCAGCTTTTCGCGATGAGTTAATATCAAGAACCCCTGCTAGGTAATTCGGCTGATTAGCGACAATACCAACAGGCATTCCATTAAATCTTGCAAACCCTGTTACAATGTTAGGAGCGAAGTGTCTTTGTATTTCCAAGAACTCATGTGTGTCAACAACCGCATAGATAACATCTTTAACATCGTAAGGTTTGTTTGTGGCTTCAGGGATTATTGAGTTAAGAATATCTTCTAAGCGATCTATTGGATCATCGCAGTGAAGTATCGGAGGATCTTCTAAATTATTTTGTGGAAGATAGCTTAGTAATTTCCTGATTAGAGAGATTCCTTCTTCTTCATCATCAGAAACTAAATGTGCGACTCCTGATTTTGAACCGTGAACCATTGCACCTCCAAGTTCATCCTCAGTTACAGTTTCACCGGTTACAGTCTTTACAACTTTTGGTCCTGTAACAAACATGTAGCTTGCAGTTTTATTCATAATTATAAAGTCAGTTAGAGCGGGGGAGTAAACTGCACCGCCAGCGCACGGTCCAAACACTGCTGAGATTTGAGGAATAACTCCGGATGCTAAAATATTTCTTTGAAAAATATCCGCATATCCGCCGAGTGATTTTACGCCTTCTTGAATTCTTGCACCGCCGCTATCATTTATTCCGATAATAGGTGCACCGACTTTAAGTGCTTTATCCATAACCTTGCAAATTTTTTCGGCATACATTTCAGAGAGTGATCCGCCAAATACCGTAAAATCCTGAGAGAAGACATAAACTAATCTTCCATCAATAGTTCCGTAGCCGGTAACAACTCCATCTGATAAATAAGATTCTTTATCTAACCCAAAATCAATACTGCGATGACAAACAAACATATCAAATTCTTCAAAGCTGCCTTCATCAAGCAAAAGTTCTAATCTTTCACGTGCTGTAAGTTTTCCTTTTTTATGTTGCGATGCGATGCGTTTTTCTCCGCCGCCGAGTTTTGCTTGTTGACGAAGCGCCATCAATTCCTTTATTTTATCTTCCATTGCCATAAAGTTTTCCTGTAATTTAATTTTCTGTATAATGCTAATGGCGATGCCATTCAGCATCTCAAAGTCATTTATTATTTCCTAAAATAGATTCACCTCCTGAAATGAATTCAGGATGACATTTAGATAATCCAGCATAATTGTTTATCATTTAACCTATTCCGGTTTTTCACAAAATTCTGTCAATACTCCGAATGTTGATTTAGGATGGAGGAATGCGATGTTCAATCCTTCAGCACCTTTTCTTCCTTTTTCATCGATTAGAATTACATCTTTAGATTTTACTTCGTTTAATGAGTTTTGCAACCCATTAACAGCAAAAGCAATATGATGAATTCCTTCGCCCTTCTTATCAATAAACTTTCCTATTGGCCCATCTGTTGAAGTTGATTCGAGAAGTTCAATTTTAGTTTGTCCAACCACAAAGAAAGCAGTCTTAACTTTTTGATCGGCAACTTCTTCAACGGCGTAACATTTTAACCCGAGTACGTTTTCGTAAAAATTAATTGCTTCAGTAATGTTTTTAACTGCAATACCTATATGTTCTATGTGTGATATGTTCATTCTTTTTTCGGATTATATTATATGATAGTTAATTTCTGATAATTCATCGTTAGTTAAATAATAACATGCTCTTTGTATTCACCAAAGACATCTCTCATTGTATTGCAAATCTCACCGATGCTTGCATAATTTTTTACTGCTTCGACTATAAACGGCATTAGGTTATCGTTTCCTTCTGCTGCTGATTTTAATTTATTAAGTGCAAGATTTACGGAATCACTATTTCTTTCAGCCTTAATTTTAGAAAGGAATTTAATCTGTTCTTGCTGAACACGGGGATTAATTTTTAATAATCCTTTTGGTTCTTCCTCTTCCAGCTGAAATTTATTTACTCCAACAATTACACGCTCACCAGATTCAATTTCCATTTCATATCTATAAGCGGCTTTTTGAATTTCCATTTGAATAAAACCAGATTCAATCGCATTAATAACACCACCCAATGAATCAATTTTATTAATGTATTCAAGAGCGTCTTTTTCAATTTGATCGGTGAGATTTTCGATGTAATAAGAACCAGCAAGCGGGTCAATAGTATTCGCAACTCCACTTTCGTTTGCAACTATTTGCTGAGTTCTAAGCGCTATTCGCACAGAATCTTCATTTGGCAGGGCAAGAGCTTCATCACGGGAATTTGTGTGTAAGCTTTGTGTACCCCCCAGTACGGCAGCAAGAGTTTGAATTGTAACTCGGACTATATTGTTATCGACTTGTTGAGCCGTTAATGTGGAACCCGCGGTTTGAGTATGAAACCTGAGCATCCAGCTTCTTGGATCTTTTGCCATGAATCTATTGCGCATAATTTTTGCCCACATCCTTCGCGCAGCCCGAAATTTTGCTACTTCCTCCAATAAATCATTATGTGAATTAAAGAAAAATGACAAACGTTTTGCGAATTCATCAACATTTAATCCTGCTTTTATTGCAGATTCAACATAAGCAATTCCATTTGCTAAAGTAAATCCCACCTCCTGCGCTGCGGTTGAACCAGCTTCTCTTATATGATATCCTGAGATTGATATCGTGTTAAACTTGGGTACTTCATTAGCGCAGTACTCGAATATATTTGTAATCAATCTCATTGAGGCTTTCGGAGGGTAGATATACGTACCGCGTGCGATGTACTCTTTTAAAATATCGTTTTGTATTGTTCCGCTGATTTTATCTTTTCCTACTCCACATTTTTCAGCTACTGCAATGTACATTGCGAGCAGTATAGAGGCAGGTGCATTAATTGTCATTGAGGTTGAAACTTTATCCAAAGGAATTTTTTCAAAAAGAATTTCCATATCGGCAAGAGTATCTATGGCAACCCCAACCTTACCAACTTCTCCGGAAGCGATTGGATCATCGCTGTCGTAACCAATTTGAGTTGGAAGATCAAATGCAACTGATAACCCAGACTGCCCATGATCCAATAAATAACGATAACGCTGATTAGATTCTTTTGCCGTTCCAAATCCTGCGTATTGCCTCATTGTCCAGAACCGTCCACGATACATGGTGGGCTGTATTCCACGAGTGAAAGGAAATTCTCCGGGAAATCCTATCTCATTTTCATATTTATGATCAATTTTTTCCGGAGCATATAGCGGTTCAATTGGAGTAAATGAACCTGTGGTAAATTCTTTTTTTTGTTCAGGATTTTTTTGAATTGATTTCTTGTAAGTATTATTTATCCAGTTATAAAACTTTTCCGAAGAAGAGTTTTCGAGTATTCCCAATTTGTTATCCTTTCAATTATTGTTTCTCTATGCGCTTAATATTGCACAGATAGCTGAAAACCGAAAATGGTAAAATTATTTCAGCATCTGTTTAGAACAAACATAATGCCATGGGCAAGTAGAAAAAAAGTTATGTTTGTTAAACTTAGATTAAGAAAAATTAATTGCCAAATAACATGAAAACTTCATAAAGGGGAAATCCAGAGTTCCAATTTTCTTGAAAATGAGAAGTTTCAGTTGCCAAATATTAAATGAATTTTTTTAAATAAATAATTACTTATCAGTATCAAAATTTTGATGCAGCTGAACGGGTTTCGTTGTTGTTTTTC
>DAOLIQ010000065.1:0-19917 GCA_035328465.1 Ignavibacteriaceae bacterium
CCTGTTTGAATATTTCCATTAGAATTATTTTTTACTGAAAAAAGATAAAGCCCTGTTGCTATTGCCTGATCGTTATCACTGATTAAATCCCAGGCATGTTCTCCCCCTGCCATAATCTGTTTATCATCACTTGCATAAGTTTCGAACCATCGTAAATCAGAGCCGTTGCTTAGTTGATCATGGTTAATTCTTTTAACAACATCGCCTGCGAGAGTGTAGATAGTTATTTCACATTGTTCAGGAAGATTAAAAAAATAAATTTTTCTTAACCTTTCAGAATTACCATCCCAAATAGCATTTCCATAATATGGATTTGGATAAACACCAACTTCAAAATTTGCATCATTCGAAGCGGGTGTGCCTGGAATAATTCTCTGTAATGATGCAAGTGAGCTTGATTCCAAACTTTCGAGATTATTTTCCGGGTCACCTTCATCAAAAGCAGAAACAGAAAATAAATACTGCCAGCCATTAAGCAAATTTGGAAATTCGAATTTATAGCAATACTTAGTTGTGTCACCTGAAAAAGTAACGGGTTCATTAAGTTTAATAAATTGGAATCCCGTGTTGAAACCAATCTCATTATCTGTACTGTCAAACTCTCCTGCAAGTGAAAGAGATGATAGAATATCTTCCTGTAAATTTAAATCAAATCCACTTTGTGTGCGATAAATTCTGTAACCTTCAAAATCTTTTTTACCCGAAATAGGATCAATAGATTCTTCAGCGCTCTTATCCCAATACAGAATTGCAGAATTGCTCGCAGGAATTACTTTTACTTTTGGAACAACAGGTGGTGAAGGCAAAACGTATCTTGTAATAATTCCATCTGCATTTAAATCCTCACCCGCATCAAGAATATTGTTTCTATTTCTATCTTCGCCAAAGTATGCTCTTAAAGCCCAGTCTGCATTCAAGTATAAATTTTTCTTTTGTTCTTCAGTATCAAGCGAAGCAGCATCATCTCCAAATTTTTTAGCACATAAAATTGCAAACACAACATTGATAGAATCACCCGGAGCAATGGAATGGAAAGCACCTTTTGAAATAAGCATTGAACGATTGGAAGGTAGTTTCAAATCATTCGGATTTATTCCATCATTATACCTGTTGCTACCGCCAAAATACCCGCGAAGTTTTTTATCATACCGTTGAAAGTCATCTTGCGGCGCAAAGAAATTTGGGTCATCAGTATTTCTGAATTGCCAGCTGACATAGTTTACAGTGGATAATGTATCAGCGCCATTAAATATAAAATCATTTCCGGCAGGCGTTGAACCGAGGTATTGAATTCCAATATAACTGTCAGTAAAACCAATGTCGCCAGTAGCATCAAACTCATAAGCGATTTTTAAAGAGTCGTTGTAACCGTTTCCGCCTTTATTGAAAAATGCAGAGCCGCGAGGCGAGCTTATATTAGTGTTGCGTACTACTGCGTCAGTCCACAAACCTACATAAACGCTGTCAATATACTTAGCAGTCACATTTTTGATTGTATAATTCATTATAACAAAAAAATCAGCGAATGGAAAATTCCATGCATAACTTTCCTGATGAACTTTTACTCCAAGCGGAGTATGATCAATAATCAATTCACCGTTTGAAAGAGTTTTGTTTGTATCTACAAAGTCCATCACAAAATCCTGATGCGAAATCGCAAATGGATCGAAAAATCTTGAGTCAAGAAGCGTTGATCTTTCGGTAACAGAACTGCCTGCATCATTTGTGAATTCAAAACCCCCGCCTCGTGCGGAAACTGAAGCAGCATCGACTGCACCGGTAGTAACAAATGGTCCTACTCTGCCGTTACCAAGCGAATCATTACTTATGAATCCGCCGATCCAAAGCCCGCCATCGAATATATGTTCTATGCCACTTCCTGAAGGATACTCGCAGGACGGCTGCTGCGGCCAAAGTGAGAAGCCGTGTCCGTAGGTTCCAAAATTTGTGATTGTTAAACCGATGTTTCCAACATTCGTGAATTTGGAATTATCATCGTCGGTGATTTTTGGTAAGAAATTATTTTGATCCTGGCTATGTAACGTAGAAGTGAAAAATATCAGAGGGAGGAATATTACTATGGATAGCTTCATTCTTAAAAAGTTGAATTCAATTGAAATAATTACTCATAAATATTTTATATATAAATTACGATTTTCTTCAGATAAGTATAACTTGATTTTATTATTTTATTGTTAATAAAACTCATCGTCATTTTATAGTAAGTAAGATTGACATTTTAAAAATTGTCACGCGCATGCTTATCGGCGTGATAAGAACTTCGAACCAAAGGAGCTGATTCGACAGCCTTAAATCCTATTTTCAATCCTTCTTCTTTATAATATAAAAACTCTTCAGGAGTAACAAACCGATCAACAGGTAAGTGCATTTTGGTTGGCTGCAGATACTGCCCGATCGTAAGTATCTGACAACCTTTCGCAACGAGATCACTCATCAACTCAACAACTTCCTCTTTTTTTTCACCTATGCCAACCATTATTCCGCTCTTCGTCCTCAATCCTTTATCACTGAACCAACGAATCAGATTCAAACTTCTTTGATATTTAGCTTGAGGACGGACGACGTGATACAATCGTTTTACAGTTTCAAGATTATGATTTAAAATATCGGGAGGATTTTGCATAATTATTTTGAATGAATTTTCGTCACCACGAAAATCAGGAATCAAAATTTCAATAGTGCAGTCCGGTTTGTCCCGCCTTATAAGTTTCACAGTCTCACTGAAGATAGATGCTCCACCGTCTTTTAATTCATCTCGGTCAACCGAAGTGATAACTACATGCCTGAGGTTTAATTCAACAACAGACTCAGCAACCCGAATAGGTTCATTCAAATCAAGTTCGTTTGGAATGCCCACTTTGATGTTACAAAATCCACAGCTTCGTGTACATGTATCTCCGAGAATCATAAAGGTGGCAGTACGGTTATTCCAGCACTCCGCAATATTTGGACATTTCGCCTCTTCGCAAACTGTGTTGAGTTTATTTTTTCTCATCAGGTTACGAACATCGCTGTAATTATCTCCTGTTGGTAATTTTACTTTTAACCAAACCGGACGCTTCCCAAGCGGTTCTTTGCCTGCTTCCACAGATTCTTTAAATGCTCTTTGATGTTGATTTATTATCATTACAAACTTTCTATTAGAACAAACAATTACATAATCGCCGGGTCAAAGTTCTCAAGCGTATCTTTAATGAATTTCAAAAACATCCCGCCGAGCATTCCATCTATAATCCGATGATCATGTGAAATAGTTAAAGACATAATGGGTTTAATTGCTATTGTATCCATTCCATCAACTTCAATAACAACAGGTCTTTTAATAACGGCACCAACACCAACTATCGCAACCTCTGGCTGATTGATTATCGGCGTACCAAAAATAGTTCCGAAGACGCCATAGTTTGTAATTGTAAAAGTGCCGCCTGAAATATCATCGGGAGTTAACTTTTTATTTCTTGATCTGAATGCTAAATCGTTTATTGCTTTTGCAAGTCCGACAGTGTTAAGATTTTCAGCGCCTTTAATATTCGGTACGATTAAACCGTTTGGCTCAATTGCTACAGCGATACCAAGATTCACAAATTTTTTCTTCAGAATGTTTGTACCGTCAATTGAAGAGTTGACTAACGGGTAAGCAGTCAGAGCGCGGACGCACGCATTAGCAATGAATGCCATGTAAGTAAGTTTAACACCATCCCTTTTTTGGTATTCTTCTTTATTTTTTTGAATGAAGTTATGAATTTTAGTCATATCAACTTCAAGCATCGCTGAGACATGCACCGAAGTATCACGGCTTGAAACCATGTGCTGCATAATTTTCTGCCGGATATTATCCATCGGGATTTTTTCAACGCCATCACCGAAGGTTTGGGTGCTTACCGATGGAACAAAGGAAGGGGTAGGCATTGCAGTTTGTTTCGGTATTTCTGTTTTAATCTCGTGTGTAATATGATGTAATGAAGAAGATTTTCGTGCTTGAATATATGCAAGTATATCTTTCTTTGTGATTCTGCCTTCGTGACCTGTCCCCTTTATTTTTTTTAGCTCACTCTGAGTTACATTTTCCTTTGAAGCAATGCTTAAAACGAGTGGTGAAAGAAATCCTAATTCTTCATTAGATTCTTCAGTAGTTTGCATTATACTTTGAAAATTATCATGCATCTGCAACGGCTCTTCTACCAGAGTTGATCTTGTTTCTTGAGGGACAGGGGAAACTGTTTCAATTGATCTTGAAACTGAACTTGAATTCAACCTTGCAACTATGGTTCCGACTGAAACTGTTTCCTGTTCTTTCACAATTATTTCTGCAAGTATTCCCTCTTCGGGCGAAGGAATTTCAGTATCAACTTTGTCAGTACTTATTTCAAAAATGATCTCATCTTTTTTTATCTGGTCACCAACTTTTTTATGCCATTTGATAACTGTTCCTTCCATAACAGACTCACCCATTTTTGGCATGGCAATATCAATAATTGAATGCGGAAGTGTATTGTCAATATTAGATTCCGGCTGTTCGATTTTAATCGGAGTTATTACAGATTCATCAGAAAGTCTTTGTGATGAAACATCAGTTTGAGTAATAGTTTCACCATCCAAACTTAATGTAGCAACGATTGTACCGACCTCAACTGTTTCACCTTCTTTAACATTTATGGCGGTTAATATTCCATCTGCGGAAGCAGGTATTTCAGTGTCAACTTTATCCGTGCTAATCTCAAAAATTATTTCGTCCCGTTTAACTTTATCACCAACTTTTTTATGCCACTTTATGATAGTGCCTTCACTAACACTTTCACCCATTTTCGGCATTACAATTTCCATTTAGTCCTCAATTAATAAATTAAAATTTTAATAAGTTCTTTAAACCATTATAGATAACATCTCTCGAAGGAAGCACTGCGGATTCAAGAATAGGTGAATAAGGGATATGTGAATCGAGAGCGGCAATTCTCTTAACTGGACCATCGAGATATTGAAAACAATTATCAGAGACTCTTGCTGCAATTTCACCGCCAAATCCTCCGGTCAAAGTATCCTCGTGAACAATAATACATTTATTTGTTTTCTTCACAGAATTAAAAATTGTTTCTTCATCAATTGGAATAATTGTTCTCAAATCAATTACTTCAATTGAATGCCCTTCATCCTCAAGTTTTTTTGCAGCAGTTACACAGTCCCATAAAGCTGCACCATAAGAAACAACTGTTAAGTCGTTTCCTTCTTTTACGACCTTCGCTTTGCCAAAAGGAACCAAATAATTTTTGTTTGGTTCAGGAGTGATTGCATAACTTTGTCTATAAAGTCCTTTGTGTTCGCAAAATAATACGGGGTCGTTGATGCGCATTGCCGTTTTGAGAAGTCCCTTTGCATCTGCAGCATTCGAAGGATAAGCGATAAAAATTCCTGGAACGTGTGCAAAAAAAGATTCTATATTTTGACTATGATACAACCCTCCATGAATGTATCCGCCAACCGCAACTCTCACAACAACCGGAGATATCCAATTATTATTTGACCGATAACGCATAGTAGCTGTTTCATCTCTTAACTGCATAAATGCAGGCCAGATATAATCGCCAAACTGAATTTCGACAACAGGTCTTAAGCCTGCAAGAGCCATACCTGTAGCAACTCCTGCAATACTTGCTTCAGCCAGTGGAGAATTAAAAACTCTATCATTGCCAAATTTTGTTGATAAACCTTTTGTGGCTGTGAATACACCTCCCTTTCCATCGGCAATATCTTCGCCAAAAATATAAATCTTATCATTTAATTCCATTTCTTCACGAAGAGCATGATTGATCGCATCAACCATGACAATTTTTTCGCCGTCCGGATCAGTCAATTCATATTCGAGAGACTCGCGCAAACCGCTATCGTCAATAACAAACTTTGCAGCGTCTGCAGGATTCGGGTCTGCTTCTGCTAAGGCTTTATCTGCAGCTGCATTGACTTCTTCAGTAATTTCAAATTTAATTTTTTCAAATTCATTAACAGAAAGTAATCCTTCCTTTATTAACCATTTTGAAAACTGATCGATTGGATCACGCTTTAATTCTTCATCAAGTTCTTTGTGATCTCTGTATTTCTTTTGATCGTCAGAAGAAGAATGCGACTGCAATCGGACAACATTAGCTTCTATCAACACAGGTCCTTTTCCTTCTTCAATATATTTTACAGCTTCCTGAACTTTTTCGTAAGATTCAAAAAAATTAGTTCCGTCAAGATTTATTCTTAAAAGATTATGATAACCCGACATCATTTCAGCAATAGAATTATTTTTCCCCCCGCTCTGATTTTTTACAGGAACCGAGATAGCATATCCATTATTTTGAATTACAAAAAGCACAGGAAGTTTTTCGCGGCTCGCCCAGTTTATCGCCTCATGAAATTCACCCTGACTTGTTGTGCCTTCGCCTGAACTGACATAAGCAATATGAGGTTTTCCTTTTTTTACTGAAGCTAAAGCAACGCCAACGGCTTGCAGGAATTGCGTACCGGTTGGGCTTGATTGCGATGGTAAATTTATTTTTGTGTGTCCCCAATGTGTGGGTAATTGTCTGCCGCCGCTTGCCGGGTCGCTGGCTTTGGCAAAACATTGCAGGAAAAATTCATAAGGAGTTAAACCAAAAGTTAACACAAGACCAATGTCACGATAGTAAGGGAAAATCCAATCCGATTTGTGATCGAGTGACAATCCTACGGCTGTTTGGATAGCTTCGTGTCCGCTTCCTGAAATGTGAAAAAATGTTTTACCCTGTCTAAGAAGATTCATTGCTTTGTGATCAATTGCACGACTTAAAAGCATTAATCTTAATACACTAAATAATTTTTCTGAAGTTAAATTCAAGGGTAAGTTTTTTGTTAACCTTGATTTCACTTCACGGTCTTTACTATTCTCGTTTATAGAAGATTTGCTTGATTCTAAATTTTTCAACTTGGTGATGTCTTTCTCTTTCGACAATTTATTTTTAGGCATTAAACTGTTACCTCTTTAACATTTTCATTTTGAAAGTTATCAATATCTACATTTATTAATTTTTGGTATTCAAAAAATTGTTTGAAATTATTTAGAAGTTTTTCCTTAACAATTTTAATCTCAACTTCAACATTTAATTCTTTGCTTAAAGATGTCACAGATTTTTCTTTTATTCCACAAGGTATAATTCCATTAAATAGAGACAAATCTGTATTTATATTAAAAGCAAAGCCATGCATTGTTATCCATCTGCTTATTTTAATTCCGATTGCGGCAATTTTTCGATCATCAATCCAAACACCGGTGTATTTTGGGTTGCGTTTCGATTTTAAACCAAACTCATCACAAGTTCTGATTATAACTTCTTCAAGTCCGCGTAAATATTCGTGAGTATCTCTTTTCCAATTCAGAAGATTAATAATCGGGTATCCAACTATTTGACCTGGACCATGAAAAGTTATATCCCCACCCCTATCAATCTCATAAACAGTAATTTTATTTTCTTTGAGAAAATCCTGATCACTTAATAGATTGTTTTTATCTGCAACTTTCCCAAGTGTGTAAGTATTCGGATGTTCAAGAAGCAGAAGTATATCAGCAATTTTATTTTGATATCTCAATTCAAGCAGCTTTTTCTGTAAATCCCAGGCTTCCTGATAATCAATTATTCCGGCATCTATGTATAATATTTCCTTTTCAGAACTCATTAATATTTACTAAATGTTTGTATTTGTACTTTTAAAACCGGATAGTTTCAGCTTCTAAAAAAAATAATCTTAAACTTTATCCATAAAATGAACATGTACATGACCTTGAACTCAATCAAATGTGTATTGCTTCACCATAAGCTTGAGCCGCTGCTTCCATAATAGATTCTGAAAGAGTTGGGTGAGCGTGAATAGTTTTTATTATTGAGTGACCTGTTGCCTCAATTGACCGTGCAAGCGTAAGTTCGGCTATCATTTCTGTAGCTTCCGAGCCGATTATGTGTGCACCAAGCAGTTCACCATATTTAGCATCAAAAATTAATTTAACAAATCCTTCACGTTCTCCAATTGCGAATGCTTTTCCGCTTGCCATGAATGGAAATTTGCCAACTTTAATTTCATATCCAGCGGCTTTTGCTTTTGCTTCGGTTAATCCTACACTCGCTACCTGCGGCTGACAATAAGTACAACCGGGAATATTTTCATAATCGATTTCCGGATTTTTAATTCCTTTTATTCCTTCTACACAGTGAATACCTTCTGCCGAAGCAACATGAGCAAGCCAGGGGGGACCAATTACATCTCCAATTGCATAGATGCCCGGAACATTAGTTTCATAAGTGGATTTATTCACTTTGATGTGATTCTTAAAAAGTTCAATACCTAATTCTTCAAGTCCGAAGCCCTCAACATTCCCCGTAACACCGATAGCACTTAATACCTTCTCCGCAGAAAGTTCTTTTAGTTCACCATTAACTTTAACTTTTACATTGACACGGCTTCCTTTAACATCAGCTTTTTCAACCACCGCTTTTGTAAAGATTTCAATTCCCCGCTTCCGAAAATTCTTTTCTAAAGTCTGTGATACTTCTGCATCTTCTATTGGCAAAATATTATCAAGCATTTCGATAATAGTAACCTTCGTCCCAAGCACTGAATAGAAATAAGCAAACTCGATTCCTATTGCACCGGCACCGACGACAATTAAATCTTTAGGAAGTTTTTCAAGAGACATAGCTTCAGTGCTTGTGATGATATTTTTTTTATCAACTGGAATATTTGGAAGTAGTCGTGGTCTTGCACCGGTTGCAATTATAATATTAGATGAAGTAACTGTTTCGATTTTTTTATTGGAGTTATCAAAAATTTCAATTTGATTTTTAGAAACTAATTTACCATAACCTCTGATGCGATCTACTTTATTTTTTTTAATCAGCATTTCAACATTTTTTGTGATTCGATCAGAAATATCTCTGCTGCGTTTAATTATTTTGTTGAAGTCAAATTCAATTCCGCTAATTTTAATTCCAAAATCAGAAGAATGATTTTTCATATTATCAAAAAGTTCGGCATTTTTTAATAAAGATTTTGTGGGAATACAGCCCCAATTCAAGCAAATCCCGCCAAGGTTTTCTTTATCAATTACTACTGTTTTAAACCCCAATTGAGCGGCCCTAATTGCAGAAACATATCCACCGGGACCTCCGCCGAGAATGGCTATATCATAATTTTTTGTCATATATTAATCTTTAAAAGAGTTTTTATTTTATAAGCCAATATAAATAATCATGGCTTAATCAGAAAAATGAGGAGCGTATATTGCTAAATAAAACTCGAATCCATAGCACAAACTAATAATCATAAACATCATAAATCAATTGAATGATCAAACAAAATATTAATAATAAATTTCAATCATCGGGATTAGTAAATCTTAACTCAGAGGATTTTTCAAACCACATAAAAAATGATGCTCAATCAATTATTATTGATGTTCGTACGAAAGTGGAATACGAACAGGGTCATATTCCTAATGCAAAGTTAATTGATATTTACCTTCCAACATTTACCTACGAAATTTTAGAACTCGATAAAAATAAATCTTACTATTTGTATTGCCGAAGTGGCAGTAGAAGTTATCATGCCGGTTTATTTATGATCGAGAATGGATTTACAAATGTTTTTAATCTCAAAAATGGAATCCTTGATTGGAATGAAGTTCTAGTGATTGTGTAACACTCATAAATGTAACTTTCATTTAGTATTTTACTCAAGTTCACTTCGACTGTGATAAATCCACAATCTTATAATTATTTTTAAAGATAAGGTACCTGAAGCCAAACTTCATAAATTCAATGAACAAATCAATCCAAATTTTTCTTATCTGACTTATTAAATCATAGATAAAAACGATTAAATCATAAATATTATCTATCGTTTTTCAATTGCATTACGAAAAAATGCTGTTTATGTTTTACCCAGAAGTTAAATCTACTTTTCTTGACCCACATTTAATTTAACAATTTTCAAAATCGGTTTTTTAGCATGAACTGTTCGAAGAAGTATATGGTAACGATCAAATTCCAAGTTTTTGAATCAAAAAAAGAAGGAGGTGGTAAATTTATGTATTCGTATTGATTTACGAATGTTCTGGCAGGGGAAAATTTTAAACAACTATTTTATCAAATAAATCTTGAGAGGGATTTAACATGAGAAACATTCTCAATTTTTTTGTTCTTTTAGTATTCGCTACAACTGTTCTTTTAACCCAATTTGGGTGTCAGAAGGAAGAAGTTGTACAACCGGTCAATGAAGTAGATTCGAGTATTCTTGAAAAACCTGCAAAAATATACTCAAATGCAGTCGCTACAGATTACTTTAATCTTGAATGTAAATTTGTACAAGGAACCGGTGGTTATACACCTCCCGTTGCCTCCAGAGCATTCGCTTATACAGCTATAACACTCTATCAATCCATATACCCTGGAATGAGTAGTAAATTTAATTCACTGGAAGGCAAATTGAATGGAATGCCGCCGATGCCGGTTCCAGGACCTACTGCAATATTTAAAATGCAATGGGAACTTGTATCTAATGCCGCACTTGCTCAAATAATGCGTTTATTCTTTCCCACTGCCACACCCACAAATATGGCTGTGTTAGATTCACTCGAAAATTATTACAATACTCTTATCGCTCCTACTATCAGTCAGAACACTTATGATAAATCACGTGAATATGGAATTGAAGTAGCTAATGCAGTTTTCGAGTATTCAAAAACTGATGGCGGGCATGAAGGTTATTTAAATAATTTCCCGGCTTACACACCTCCGGTAGGGCCAGGATTATGGGTTCCAACACCCCCGCTTTATCAACCAGCTCTTCAACCTTATTGGGGAAACAACAGACCCTTTATTGTTGATGATATTGTCCCTACTTTGCCAGGACCTCCAACTACATATTCTGAAGATCCTTCCTCTCAGTTTTACTCGGAGGCATTGGAAGTTTACAACACGGTACAAAACTTAACTCCTGAACAGTTGGAAATTGCATTATTCTGGAGCGATGATCCAGGAGCCACTTTTACTCCTCCCGGTCATTCTATTTCAATCGCAACTCAGGTAATTAAAAATGAAAATTATACTCTTGATAAAGCAGCCTATACCTATGTTTGTGTTGGATTAGCTGTATCTGAGGCATTTGTTGCGGGATGGTATGATAAATATGTTTATAATTATATAAGACCTGTTACTGCTATTCAAAATTTAATTGCACCAGGATGGCTGCCAATATTGAACACTCCCCCATTCCCTGAATATGTGTCTGGTCATTCAATTCAGTCAGGTGCTTCCTCGGAAGTACTTTCACAGATTTTCGGATACAATTATGCTTTTACTGACCACACGCATGATTATCGCGGATTTACTCCGAGATCATTTGACTCTTTCTTTGATTTTGCAGATGAAGCCGCTATATCTCGATTGTATGGTGGAATTCACTTCGTTCCGGCGATCGAAGTTGGAGTCAGCCAGGGCAGATTAATCGGTGCTAATGTTATGAACCTTCATTTGAAAAAATAATTTTTCTTTTTTGGACAGCGCACAGAGTATAATTCTGTGCTAAATTGTTAATCTATTCCAATTAGATTTAAATGTTCAAGGGCGAGTTTCTAACTCGCCCTGTTATTTATATGTTAGATTAAAATTATTTAATTACTCACCTTACGCAAAAATACGGTTATGTTATTCCGAACTTGTTTCGGAATCTCAATTTGCTAAAATTTAAGATGCTGAAATGAGTTCAGGATGACAACTGAGTAAGGTGGGTTAATTAAATTTTTAAGGACCTTTCAATCTTTGATTTTCAATTAATCAAGTCTTTACAAAATCTTTATATATTCACTTCATCTTTTAACAGCATCTTTATAAACCTAAGAATAAGTTTGAATCAAAAAATTAGGTGAAAAATGTTTGAAGATATTTCTCTGGTTATTGCACTTTTAGTTTTAGTTTATCTTGTTTTTACACTTCTTAAACCTGAAAAGTTTTAGGAGAAAACTAAAATGAATTATCTATTAGATCTTTTACAGTTTTTAATTTTTCTTGGAGTGTTAACTTTTCTTGCATACTATATCGGTAATTACTTTTACAAAGTTGTTATTGGTGGAGGGAATATTTTAACGCCACTTTTTAATAAACCTGAAAAACTCATTTATAAAATTTTCAGAGTTGATGAGAATGAACAAATGTCGTGGAAGACTTATTTATGGTCAGTATTATCTTTTAGCCTTTTAAGTTTAATAACTGTTCTGTTGATTCAGTTGTTTCAACAACATCTTCCATTAAATCCACAAAAACTTGCTAATGTTGAATTTTTTCTATCATTCAATACAGCGATAAGTTTTACAACAAATACAAACTGGCAATCCTACTCCGGCGAAACAACATTAAGCTACTTTGTGCAAATGATAGGACTAACAGTTCAGAACTTTGTTAGTGCGGCAGTTGGTATTTCTGTACTGCTTGCATTATCAAGAGCAATATCAATACGCAAAGGAAATACTATTGGGAACTTTTGGACTGATTTAACACGAACTGTGCTGTACTTGCTCTTGCCATTATCAGCTATTCTTTCTGTTCTTCTAATTAGCCAGGGAGTTGTACAAACATTCTCATCTAATATAACTGCAGCCACTCTTGAAGGATTGGAACAAATTATTCCATTGGGTCCGGCTGCATCTCAAATTGCAATAAAACAGCTTGGTACAAATGGCGGCGGATTCTTTGGCGTAAACAGCGCATTTCCATTTGAGAACTTTACACCGTTCTCCAATTTTCTTCAAGTACTATCAATACTTCTTTTGCCTGCTGCATTAGTATTTACTTATGGAAAAATGCTTGGTAATAAAAAACATGCCTGGACAATTTTTGGAGTGATGATGTTCGTTTTTATTAACGGAGTTGTAATTTCTTATTGGTCTGAAGTATCATCAAGTTCATCATTTCAAACATCTGAATTGATGGAAGGAAAAGAATTGAGGTTCGGTGTGTTTAATAGTGTTCTTTGGTCTGCTGCAACAACAGTTGCTTCTAATGGCTCTGTAAATTCTATGCACAGCAGCTTATCGCCTATATCAGAATTCGTTACTCTTCTAAATATACAACTTGGGGAAATTATTTTTGGCGGAGTTGGTTCTGGTTTATATGGAATGTTTTTATTTATTCTTCTTACAGTTTTTATTTCTGGTTTGATGGTTGGCAGAACTCCGGAATATTTTGGTAAAAAGATTGAGTCGTACGAAATCAAATGGGCAATTATCGGAATATTAATCCCAAGTGTCCTCATTCTCTTTTTTACCGCAATCGCTGTTACTTCAAATCAAGGATTATCAAACACATTAAATAAAGGTCCGCATGGATTTTCAGAAATTATGTATGCGTTTTCATCAGGCGCTGGAAATAATGGAAGCGCATTTGCAGGATTAAATGCTAACACTGTTTTTTATAATACAATGATTGGTATTGCGATGTTACTTGGAAGATTCGGTGTGATTATTCCGGTTCTTGCAATCGCAGGGAATCTTGTAAAGAAAAATATTGCGCCAGATACTGCAGGAACTTTAAGGACTGACAACACTTTATTTGCTTTTCTTTTAGTCTCTGTAATAATAATAGTTGGCGCACTTACATTTTTCCCTGCACTTTCTATCGGACCAATTTTAGAACACTTTCTAGTTAAATCCGGTATAACATTTTAAAACATAATTATAAAAGAATGAATTTGATATGAGCACAAAACACGATATACCTTTATTTGATAAAAAAATAATTCTTAATGCGGTTAAAGATTCTTTTAAGAAACTTAATCCTGCATACCTAATAAAAAATCCTGTAATGTTTATTGTAGGTATTGGAGCTGTACTGACATCTATAATCTTTGTTATGGACGTAGTAGAAAAAAATCCTGCTTCATTTGATTTACAGATTGCAATTTGGCTATGGTTTACTTTAGTGTTTGCAAACTTTGCAGAAGCTATTGCAGAAGGAAGAGGAAAAGCACAAAGTGAAAACTTACGTAAATCAAGAACCAACACAATTGCACGTAAGTTAATTGGAAAGGAAGAAGTAAAAATTTCTGCTCTCGAACTTCGTTCTGGTGATAGTGTGGTTTGCGAAGTTGGAGATTTAATTCCCGCTGATGGAGAAGTTATAGATGGAGTTGCAAGTGTTGATGAATCTGCTATCACCGGAGAATCCGCGCCCGTAATTAGAGAAAGCGGCGGAGATAGAAGTGCTGTTACCGGCGGAACAAAAGTATTAAGTGATAGAATCATTGTAAGAATAACTTCCAATCCAGGTGAAACATTTATTGATAGAATGATATCACTTGTTGAAGGTGCAAAACGAAAAAAAACTCCAAACGAAATTGCGCTTTCAATTTTACTTTCAGGTTTAACAATTGTTTTTCTGATTGTTGTAGTTACGCTAAAATCATTCTTCAATTATTATCACATTACCCTAGCCCAGGATATAAGCGTTGTATCTGTTCCGGTATTAATCGCATTACTCGTCTGTTTAATTCCAACTACTATTGGCGGATTGCTAAGTGCCATTGGTATTAGTGGAATGGATAGATTGCTTAAGCATAATGTAATAGCTATGAGCGGTCGAGCTGTAGAAGCTGCTGGAGATATTGATGTTCTCTTACTTGATAAAACAGGAACAATAACTCTTGGTAATCGAATGGCAACGGAATTCGTTCCAACTCCTGAAGTCGATGAAAATTATTTAGCTGATGTTGCACAACTTGCTTCTTTAGCTGATGAGACCCCGGAAGGACGTTCAATCGTTGTACTTGCTAAAGAAAAATTTGGAATACGTGAAAGACATATCAATGAACTTAATGCTCAATTCATTCAATTCAGTGCTAAGACACAAATGAGTGGTGTTAATATTCTATCACCGGATGGCTCTCCAACAAGAGTGATTCGTAAAGGATCTCTTGAAGCTATCAAAAGATATATCTCAGAGGAAACTAACGCAAATATATCAGCGCAATCTGATTACATGTTTACTCAAATGATAGGTGTTGATATTGCAATGGCTGGCGGAACTCCATTAGTTGTTGTTGAGAATAAAAAGATTTTAGGTTTGATTCAACTTAAAGATGTTGTTAAAGGTGGAATCAAAGAACGATTTGAGCAGTTAAGAAAAATGGGGATTAAAAGTGTTATGATAACCGGCGACAATCAACTTACAGCTACTGCAATAGCAGCGGAAGCAGGAGTTGATGATTTTATTGCTCAGGCAAATCCGGAGGATAAGCTTTCAAAAATTCGCGAAGAACAGGCGAAAGGAAAAATGGTCGGAATGATTGGCGATGGTACGAACGATGCTCCAGCACTCGCTCAAGCTGATGTTGGTATTGCAATGAATAGTGGAACGCAAGCAGCACGAGAAGCTGGAAATATGATTGATCTTGACAGCAGCCCAACAAAACTTATTGAAGTAGTTGAAATTGGTAAACAATTATTAATGACTCGAGGTGCACTTACAACATTCAGCATTGCAAATGATGTTGCAAAATACTTTGCGATAATTCCAGCGATTGCAGTTTCATTATTCGCTACAAATGGACTTGATGGACCATTATCAGTATTAAACGTAATGCAGCTTGCATCACCGCAGAGTGCTATACTTAGTGCTGTAATCTTTAATGCGCTAATAATTATTACTCTAATACCTCTTGCATTAAAGGGAATAAAATATCGTCCGGAAGGTGCTGCAACAATTTTAAAAAGAAATATACTTTACTATGGAGTTGGAGGATTGATAATTCCATTCGCTGGAATAAAAATAATTGATATGCTACTTAATTATTTACAATTTGTTTAGAAGTAATATGAATGAGAAATGAAATGAAAAAAATAATTGTACAATCGTTTAAGATATTTTTGTCTTTAACGATTTTAACAGGAGTGATCTACCCAGTTTTTATAACTTTGATTGGGCAGGTAATATTTCCAAATCAATCAAGTGGTTCACTTGTCATCAAAGATGGAAAGATAATTGGTTCGGAACTATTAGGACAAAACTTTGCAGATAGTATTTATTTCCAGTCACGTCCTTCAGCAATCAACTATAATCCATTGCCTTCAGGTGCAAGTAATCTTGGATTATCAAGTGTTTTACTGAAAGAACAAGTGAACGATAGAAAACTTGAGTTTAGAAAAAATAATTTGTTAAGCGATTCAATTGTTATTCCTTCAGAAATGCTATTTGCGTCTGGAAGTGGTGTTGATCCGCATATTTCAGTTGAAGCAGCCAACATGCAAATCAACAGAATTATAAAATCAAGAAATCTCAGTACAGATAAATCAAAATTACTTAATAAGCTTGTTGATTCTCTATCAGAATATCCGCAGTTTGGTGTACTAGGAAATCAAGTTGTTAATGTATTTTCACTAAATTTGAAACTAGATGAAGAAAGTATAAGATGGAAGACTCAGAAGTAAACCGTCCCGATCCGGATACTCTTCTTAAAAAGATTATTCTAAAAGAAGATAAGAGTACAAAAGGCAGATTAAAAATATTTTTTGGAATGTGCGCTGGTGTTGGTAAAACTTACTCAATGCTTGAAGCAGCACAGAAAGCAAAAGCAGATGGTGTAGATGTTGTTATTGGAATTGTTGAAACACACAAACGAATTGAAACAGAAGAATTAATTGAGGGATTAGAAATCATTCCATTAAAAGAAGTTTTTTATCGTGAATCCATATTTAAAGAATTTGATATTGATAATGTTCTAAAGCGTAAGCCGGCTTTAGTTTTGATTGATGAATTAGCTCACACAAATATTCCGGGAAGTCGCCATTTAAAACGTTATCAGGATGTATTGGAAATATTAAATAAAGGAATTGATGTTTATACAACGCTAAATGTTCAACATATTGAAAGCAGATCAGAAATTGTAAAGAAAATAACCGGAACATCAATAAGGGAAACGGTACCTGATTCAATTCTTGAAGAAACTGATGATATAGAACTTGTTGATATCACTCCTGATGAACTGCTTCAAAGATTATCTGAAGGAAAAATTTATACCGCAGAAAGATCAAGACAGGCAATTGAAAATTTTTTCCGTAAAGGAAATCTTACTGCACTTCGAGAAATGTCATTACGAATTACAGCAGAACGTGTTGATAAAGATTTGCGAGACTATAAGTATGAAAAAAATATTTCTGAGGTTTGGAAATCCGGACAAAGATTAATGTGTGCGGTTGCTCCAAGCCCTTACTCAGCAGATTTGATTAGATGGACGAGAAGATTAGCATATTCACTTGAAGCCCCGTGGATTGCTATTTATGTTGAAACTGATCAGAAGATTTCTGAAGATAACAAGATTATATTACTTCAAAATTTTAAGCTTGTTAAAGAACTAGGTGGTGAGGTAATTACAACGCAGGATGTAAATCTAATTTCTGCATTAGTTCGGGTTGCAAAAGAAAATAATATAAGTCAGATCATAATAGGCAAGTCCCGCAAATCTAAATTTTTAAGATTATTTACATTTAAAGATTTTACAAATCAATTAATTAAAGCAAGCGGTGATATTGATGTTTATGTTGTTGGTGGTGATATTAAAGAAGAGAAAGATATTTTTGATGAATTCAAATCAAGATCACATTCACCTTTATCAAAATATTTATTAGCTGCACTGGTTGTAGGATTAGTAACAATAGGTTCATTTGGTTTTCAGGATGATATAGGATACCAGATAGTCTCTATGCTTTTTCTTCTATTAATCTCAATCCTGCCTATTTTCAGATTTGGAGTCGGTCCAATTTTGTTTGCTGCATTTTTAAGTGCGTTAAGCTGGAATTATTTTTTCATTCCGCCGCATTATACATTCCACATAGATAGGGTGGATGATACATTTATGTTCATCTTGTTTTTCATTGTAGCATCGGTTTCAGGTTTTCTTTCTACAAAAGTAAGAACACAGCAGGCATTATTAAGAATCAAAGAAAAAAGAATTTCAATACTTTACAACTTATCTAAACGACTTTCGGCGGCACTTAATATTAATGATATCGCTGAAATAATTGTGGATGAACTAAAGAAAACTTTTTCAGCAAATGTGGTTCTTATTTTTGCTGAATCCCAAAAAAAATTAAATGCAAAACCGCATTCAGCTAGTTCATTTGTTATTGATGATTATGAATGGACATTTGCACAGTGGGCTTACTCAGCAAATCAAATAACCGGAAAGTTTACAAACACGTTACCAAATTCTTCTGCTACATATTATCCTATCACAAGTAAAAGTGGTGTGCTTGGTGTTATAGGTTTAAATTTTCAAAATGAACAAAGACTTTCTTTTGATAAAGAAGATTTATTAAATGATATTATAAATCAAGTAAGCAAAACCATTGAAAGAGAATATCTTGATGAAATTGCAAAACAATCACTGCTAGCAACAGAATCAGAAAAGCTTTACAAAACTTTGTTCAATTCAATCTCACACGAATTAAAAACTCCTATCACTACAATTATTGGTGCAGTAAGTTCATTTAATGATTCAAAGATTTTTGAAAATAAAAATTCTTTAACTGGAATTGTTAATGAAATAAATATTGCGGCTGAACGACTTCATCGATTAGTCGAAAATTTACTTGATATGGCAAGACTTGAATCAGGCAATCTTAATCTTAAATTAGGCTGGAACTCGATTGCTGATCTTATTCATTCTGTAACTGAACGATTAAAAAATGAATCCAGACAACACAAAATAATTATCAAAATTGAAGAAGATATTGTTTTTAGATTTGACTATGCTCTGCTTGAACAAGCGATCATAAACATTGTGCACAATGCACTTGCTTACACTCCCGCAGGTAGTGAAATTACTATAGAAGGAGTTCAGCAAAATTATAATTACATCTTAAACATTTCCGATAACGGAAATGGATTTAGTGAAGAGGCTTTAACTAAATTATTTACCAAGTTTTATAGAATTCCCGGAACAAAAACCGGTGGATCCGGGCTTGGGCTTTCGATTGCTAAAGGATTTATTGAAGCACATGCAGGAACTATTACTGCATCAAATAAAATTACAGGCGGAGCCGTATTCACAATAATTCTTCCGATTAAAGAAAAGTGAAAAGTATATGAGTATAAAAAACACAATAGTGGTTTGCGATGATGAATCACAAATAAGAAAAATATTAACAATCTCACTTGAATCCGCCGACTACAAAGTAGTTGAAGCAGAAAACGGTAGAGATGCAATTACACAAGTTGCTACTTCACATCCACAATTAGTTATTCTTGATCTTGGATTACCTGATAGAGATGGTTTATCGGTGCTTAAAGAAATCAGAACCTGGACAAGTGTTCCGGTTATAATATTATCTGTAAAAAATTCTGAAGAAGATATTGTGAAAGCTTTAGATCTTGGCGCAGATGATTATCTTACAAAACCGTTTAACACTTCTGAATTACTAGCACGAATAAGAGCGAATATCCGAAGAACAATCCAAGGTGATGAAGAAACAGTTTTTCAAAATGGTGATCTTGTTATCGATTTAGCATCAAGAATTGTAAAGAAAGCAAATATTGAAATTAAATTAACCAACACCGAATATCTTCTTTTAGTTCTACTTGCTAAAAACACTGATAAGGTATTAACTCATCGCTACATCTTGAAAGAAATTTGGGGACCGAGTTCAGTTGAAAATTCTCAGTACCTTAGAGTATTTATCGGCCAGTTAAGAAAAAAAATTGAGGATGATTACTCAAATCCTGGAATCATATTAACCGAATCTGGTATAGGTTATAGAATGAAAAACCAGGCATAAAAAAACCCCGGAAGATATTTTCGCCGAGGTTTTTTGTGGGCCCAGATGGACTTGAACCACCGACCCTC
>DAOLIQ010000066.1:0-19414 GCA_035328465.1 Ignavibacteriaceae bacterium
AATATACCGGGTAAAATAAACAGTTGTTATATTACAACTTGGAGGAGAGAAAATCAAAAGATTTTTAATCATAATTTTCTCATTAAGAATTAACCACTGATGGGAAAAATTTTTAAAAACTTGTTTTGAAGTTTAAATAGACTGTTGTTGGTAAAGAAAGAGACTGTTTCAAATTTACAGAGAGATCCCAGCTAACCTCTTCTTCAAGTTGATTATTGTATGCTGAAACCATTCGAACAGCGTTTATTGCACTGATCACTCTATTTAAAATCATTGCACCAACAACAAAGCGGAGATCGTTAAAGGTTTGCTCGCTTGAAACCCACATGCTTCGATAAGATTTTCTGTCTTCGCTGGTTTGCCATTTCCAGAAATAGTTACTCTCATCGTATATTTGATCAAAATTTCTTTCTAATAATTTTTCATTATTGAAATCTTCAATACTCAAATATTCACTTATTGTTGCATAATAATCGTCATCTTTATTTGAATTCGATATTCCCGCTTTGTCAACCGCGAAAGATTTGTAACGATCCTGCTGCCAATTGCCATAAGTGTTCATTCCAAAATAAACACCCCATAAAACTCCTTCGGCAATTGTAAAATATTTTCCACTTGAATAATTCTCAGCGTAAAGTTCTCCCATTCCCGGAAGTAAAAGCGAATAAAGAATGGCAAGTCCAGTATTTTTCCTTTTTGATTCAGCAGGGTTTGAATTCGGATTAGAAATCATAAACTCAACACCAGTGTTTGATTGCACCGATTGTTCAAGTTCAAGTAAAATATTCTTTTGAAGATTTTGAGAAAAACTGGTGGTAGTAATGAAAATGATTCCGAGTAATAGTTTTTGCATATTTTTTAATTGTAATTTGTACATTAAATATGAACCAAATCAACTGAAAATTTCTTCTCTAAAATTTGCCCTTCACATAGTCTGTTGTTAACACCTGATATTAAAACGTCACTAAAGGTATTTACTAAAGAATGATCATAGGGGTGTTTAACTCTTACATAATTTGAAGAGAAACCCATCATTTCACCGTTATGATTTTCTTCTTCGAATAGCACTTGTAAGTTTTTGCTGATCATTTTTTGATAGAATTCATTTTTTCTCTTCTCACTAAGGCTGCGTAGAATATTGTTCCGCTTTTTTCTTTCAACAATTGGAACCACATTTGCAAAATTGATTGCTTTAGTGTTTGGGCGTTCGGAATATGTGAAAACATGCAAATAAGAAATCGGCAGATCATGCAAGAAACTATGAGTACTTAAAAAGTCATTATTATTTTCTTCGGGAAATCCGGTAATCACATCAACACCTATTCCCAAATCTTTTATTTTTTTAGTTGCAGTGTTAACTACTTTATAGTAGTCAGAAGCTGTATATCGCCTTTGCATCAGTCGAAGTATTTTATCACTTCCACTCTGAAGTGGAATGTGAAAATGGTTGCACAGTTTTTCATTATCGGCTGTTAAAGAAATAATATCGTCACTCAAGAGATTAGGTTCGATAGAACTAATCCTGATTCTAAACTCGCCTTCTATTTTGATTAGAGATTTTAATAAAGTGAAAAGATTTATTTGTGAATTGGAGCCATAGTCACCAACATTTACACCTGTCAGAATAATTTCTTTATATCCTTCATCGAGAAGTTTTTTAAATTCATTGACTGCCGCGTCTATGTCCATACTTCGGCTTATCCCGCGTGCAAGGGGGATGGTACAAAATGAGCATTTATAATCACACCCATCTTGAATTTTAAAGAATGCACGAGTTCTTGTGTCGGCTTCAGAAGATGATGAACTTCCAAACTCATTTAATTGATCAGTTGGAGAAACGTGAATACAAGCGAGATTGTTCTTCTCAAAATTTTCAATAAGCGAAAATAATTTAAATTTTTCATTGCTTCCCAAAACAACATCGACACCCGATATTTTCGAGATTTCTTCGGGGCGGAGTTGAGCATAACACCCTGTTACTATTATGAATGCCTCGGGGTTAATTCTTAATGCACGACGGACTAATTGCCTGCATTCCTTTTCGGCATTCTCTGTAACAGTGCAAGTGTTAAAAACAAAAATGTCAGGCTTCTCATCAAATTTTACGATTTCGAAATCATGGCTGAAAAATTGAGAACCAATGGAGGAGGTTTCAGCATAATTTAATTTACAGCCTAAAGTATGTAATGCTACACGGTTTTTCATAAATGACAGGAATAAAAAAAGGAGCGGAAAACCCGCTCCTTAATTACGAAATTAAATTATTCAGAGTCTGGGGTTTGTGCAGGCACCGATGGAACTTCTGGAGTTTCAAAAATAGGAAACTCGGAAGAATCAATCACACCCATTTCAGCTTCACGAATATCTTTAATAGATGTTTTTTCTAGCTTATGCGCATTTAGATAATTCTGAATTTCTTCTTCAGATTTTTCTTTTAGTGCGGCAATGGCACTTAAAACAATTTTTTTATTTTCTTTATCGAATTCGATTACCTTCAAAGGTAAAACAGCGTCAATAGGAAAGTGATTTGCAAGGTTTTTGATTTTAATTGTTGCCAATTGTGTAGCCGGGACAAATCCATCCACCTTTTCGGGTAGTTCAGCAATTAATCCTTTTTCGATTATTCGCACAACTTTACCGTTAGAAATTGACCCAACAGAATAAATTTGCTCGAATGAAGCCCAGGGATTTTCGTTTACTTGCTTATGACCCAAAGAAATTTTCCTTTGTTCAACATCTACACCAAGAACAATGACCTCGAGTTTTTCACCTTTCTTAACTACTTCACCAGGATGACGGATTTTCTTCGTCCACGATAAATCTGAAATATGAACAAGTCCATCAACCCCAGGCTCAAGTTCAACAAAGACTCCGAAGTTAGTCAGGTTGCGTGCAACACCATTATGTCTTGTTCCGACAGGGTATTTATGCATTAGACTTTCCCATGGGTCGGGTTCGAGTTGTTTGATTCCAAGCGAGATTTTCTTTTCCTCTTTATCAAGGCTCAAAATGATTGCTTCGATCATTTGACCCATTGAAACAACTTGTGAGGGATGTTTGATATGCTGGGTCCAGCTCATTTCAGAATTATGAATAAGCCCTTCGATACCTTTTTCAATTTCAATAAATGCACCGTAATCGGTAAGTGAAACAACTCTGCCGGTGACTTTTTTACCAAGCTGATATTTCTCTTCGATATTATCCCAAGGATGTGGTAAAAGTTTTTTCAGACTAAGAGAAATTCTTCTCTTCTCTTCATCGAAATCAGTGACAACAACTTTAATTACTTCGTCAAGTTTAACTACTTCGTTTGGATGGTTGATTCTTCCCCAGCTTAAATCAGTAATGTGAACCAAACCGTCAACACCGCCAAGATCAACAAAAACTCCGAAGTCTGTAATCGCTTTTACAGTTCCTTCAAGTATCTGTCCTTTTTCTAGGCTGTTGATGATAGCCATCCTCTGATCAGAAATTTCTTCTTCAACAAGAACTTTATGAGATACCACAACATTTTCCGTTGGTATGTTTACTTTAACAACTTTAAAATCCATAGTTTGACCAACGAATGCGTCAAAGTCTCTGATTGGTCTAACATCAATTTGAGAACCGGGCAGGAATGCATCCATTCCGAGTAAGTCAACAACCATTCCGCCTTTAATTCTTTTGACAATTTTACCTTGAAGAATTTCACCTGTATCGTGTGCACGCAATACTTTTCCCCAGATTTTAAGAAAATCAGCACGTACTTTACTTAATACAAGATTCCCTTCCTGATCTTCAACACTTTCGAGAACTACTTCAACCTCGCCCCCTATTTTTATTTCCTCATCCTCACGGAATTCGTTCTTCGGGATAGAACCTTCGGATTTAAAACCGACATCAAGAATTACAGCATCACCTTGAATACGTACGACTTTTCCTTTAACCAATTCACCTTCTTTAACATCTTTGAAGGAATCGGCATAAAGCTTTGCCAGAGTTAAAAACTCTTCTTTCGAATATTGATCTGTATTGAATTTGTTTTTTGCTTTTTCAAAGTCATTGAGAGTAACTGCGACTTTTGTCGAGCCTGGTTTTGTTTCAGACATTTTGTCTCCTGAAATATTGTTCGCTTTTCTTATTCAAACCATCAGAAAATAAGCAAAGCGAAAAGTTTAGTTATACAAAGTTTGTTAAAGATGGTTTTATAAATTTTTTAATTCTATGTTTTTCTGTTTTGCAACTTTTATAATTTGATCAATAATTATATTGACCTGTTGGTCAATTGTAATATCCGACGTGTCAACTTCAATTGCCTCAGCGGCTTTTCTTAAAGGGCTAATCTTCCTTGTAGAATCAATTAGATCCCGCTGTGAAAGGTTATTTTTTATTTCACTTACCAAAACTGACTTGCCTTCTTCAGAAAATTCTTTCGATCTTCTTGAAGCTCGTTCGTCAATTGAACAAGTGAGAAAAATTTTAACATCAGCTTCGGGAAATACAACGGTTCCGATGTCTCTTCCCTCCATCACAACTCCGCTGCCAACTTTACCCATTTTTTGCTGCTTCTCAACAAGTGCTTTTCTAACGCCTTCAATTTTACTGACAGGGCTGACATGGGAATTTACTTCTGAACTTCTGATTTCATTAGTTACATCAGTGCTGTTGATCGAAACAAAAGTCTTCCCATCCTTAAAATCCAAAACAATTTCTGAATCTCTTGCAATTGAAATAATCGCCTCGTCATTGTTAAGAACGCCATTTTTAATCGCTAAGAAAGTTACGGCTCTATACATTGCCCCCGTGTCTATGTAAAGATAGTTCAATCTTTCAGCAATTCTCTTTGCAGTTGTGCTTTTACCGGAACCAGCCGGGCCATCAATGGCAATGATTAAACCTTTTGGCATAGGTTTCAAAAATAGGGATATTCGGGGATTTTATCAAAAATCCAAACAATAAAAATTATGCAGATAGTGCACTCGTTATTCAGTCTATTTCCTGCCCATTTAGCTCATTCTTTATAAGATCAATAAATGGGTCGCCAGAATTAGAAATAGTTGAATTCTGAACAGGAGCCTCCTTTTTAGACGGTTGTTTTTCAAGTTCGTCCTCATCAATGCTGAAGGAATATCTTTTCCCAAAAACTTCAAATGCTTTTTTCGTCAAATATTCCGAATGAAAGCGAATAGCTTCTTTACCCTCTTCACTGTCAATTTTAACTTCAAGCTTATTACCATTTACGTTCACAATTTTCAGTTGATGAATAAAAGGTCCCAGCGATAAATATTTTTCATCCGCAACTGATGCAGTAAATCCCTGCCATTTATTAATTATACCATCAATATCTGTCAAGTCATTTGAAGATAGGTTTACAGAATCAGAAAATTCATTTATAGGTTTTACCTGAGTCTCTTTTTCAGTGACAATTTTTCGAGTTTTATAATGAGCTTTTTGCTCCTGAATAATTTCTTGATTGGAAGAGGCAAAAAACTTTTCCTGGGGTTTTTCATTTACAATATTTCCACTTCCGGAAGAAGAACTTGAGTTTTGAATATTATCGATTACCTTGCTAATCAGCTCTGTCTTTTCAAATCCGACAAGATGGCTTAATATTATTTCAATTTTTAATTTTTGGTTTGAGGAGTTTTTTAGGTCATTCTGATTTTGATTTAGGAAATTTAATATTCTTAAAATATCAGCCTCAGCAAACTTATCCGAATATTCGAGGTATTTCTGTTTATAAATTTCAGCGCTTTCAATCAACTTTGATGAGTCAGTTACAACGACAGTTAAAATATTTCTGAAATGTTCTATAAGCCCGCTCATAAAATCAATGAAGTTCCAGCCGTTATCATATAATTTATCAGTGATATCAAAAACTACTTTGAAATCTTTGTTAATTATTGCGTTTGTAAGATCAAAATAAATTTCCTCATCAATGAGATTGAGCATTTGAATTACTGTATCAGCATCAACATTATTGCCGCAAAAAGAAACTACTTGGTCAAAAAGACTTTCAGCATCACGCAAGGCGCCATCAGCTTTTTTGGCTATGATAGTTAATGTTTTATCGTCAATTAAGACTTTTTGATCTTCCGCAATTTTAATTAATAAATTTTTAATTGTCTCTATTTGAATTCTTCTGAAATCAAATCGCTGGCAGCGAGAGATAATAGTCAAGGGAACTTTGTGAACATCAGTTGTTGCAAAAATAAATATTGTATGTTCCGGTGGTTCTTCAAGTGTTTTTAAAAATGCGTTAAAAGATTCCTTCGTAAGCATGTGAACTTCATCTATAATATAAACTTTGTACTTGCCGATGGTTGGAGCATATTTTACAGAGTCGCGCAGTGTCCTGATCTCATCAATCCCTCTGTTTGAAGCTCCATCAATCTCTATAAAATCAAGTGATTGATTCTCCCCTATAGATTTACACATTGTACATTCATTACAAGGTTCACTGCTAATTAAATTTTCGCAGTTTATTGCTTTTGCAAAAATTCTTGCTGTAGTAGTCTTTCCGACGCCCCTCGGACCGGTAAATAAATAAGCATGAGCTATTCTTTTATTTGTGATAGCATTCTGTAACGTCTTTGTAATATGCTCCTGTCCGACAACATCTGCAAATTTAAGGGGGCGGTATTTTCTGGCACTTACCTGGTAACCTTTTTTTTCTTCCATAATATTAAAATGAAATTGTTGTTTTATTAAAAATATGATTGGCTAAATAACTGCAAAGTCTCTCTAAATAAAATAAATCTATCGTGCTGAATGCATCAAACTGAGTGCTATCAACATCCAGCACAGCCAGCAGCGCACCGTCTTTAACAATGGGAACTACAATCTCGGACTTTGATTCTGCATCGCAAAAAATATGACCAGGAAATTCATTTACATTTGGTACAACTAGAGTCTTTCTTTCTTTAGCAGCAGTTCCGCAAACACCTTTACCGATCAGAATATTTGTGCATGCAACTTTGCCCTGAAACGGACCAAGAAATAACTTTTCTCCGTCAAAAAAATAAAACCCTACCCAGCTGATTTTTTCAAACGACTGTTTTAAAGCTGCACAAAAATTTGCAAGTTTTGAGATTAATTTATCATTCGAATTAAGCAAAGAAAAAATTTGATTTTCTAAAAGAATATACTGTTCATCTAAGGGTAATGCTTTATTTAGAACCAAAGTTTCAGCCATTTACTTCTTACCATTCTTTTTATGAGCGATAGGCTTAGAATTTTTTTTTCTTTTTTTTGTGTCATCAAAAATAAATGGAATAGCATCCTCAATTTTAGCAATAGGAATTATATTCATTCCTTCTTTTACCATAGGAGAAATTTCTTTCAGATCAATTTCATTGTCTTTTGGAATAAGCACAGTGGAAATTCCAGAACGTTTTGCGGCGAGTAATTTTTCATTCAAACCGCCAATTGGAAGAACAATTCCTTGTAAAGTAATTTCACCGGTCATTGCCACATCGTTTGAAGCAGCCTTGCCGCTGATAACGGAGTACATTGCCATTGTCATTGTAATTCCTGCTGAAGGTCCATCCTTTGGTATAGCCCCTTCGGGCAGGTGAATATGAATTTCTTTCCCTTTAAAAAAATCAGGACTTATGTTTAATTTCTTCGCATTCGATCTCAGATAACTTAATCCAGCCTGAGCCGATTCTTTCATCACATCACCGAGCTGTCCCGTCAGATTTAATTTACCGCCACCATTCATAATTGTCACATCAACTGTAAGCAATTCACCGCCGACACTTGTCCATGCCAATCCGGTCACACTTCCAATCCTGTTTTCTTTATTATGGCGTTGATGTCTGAACCGGGGGGTTTTCAGATATTCTTCTACTTTGGATTCATCAATAATATGATCAATAGCTGTTTTTTTCTTGCCGTTCGATGATTCATGAACTACAATATCCCGTGCTGTTTTACGGCAGATTGATGCAATCTCGCGCTCAAGATTTCGAACTCCAGCTTCACGTGTATACTCGGAAATTATTTTCTTGATAGCAGATTCTTCAAATTTAATTTTTTTATCTTCAAGACCGTGAGCCTTTAATTGCTTTGGAATAATATGTCTCTTTGCAATTTCATTTTTTTCAAAATCAAGATAACCAGGAAGTTCAATGATCTCCATTCTATCCTGCAGAGGAAGGGGTATATTATACCGGAGATTTGCTGTTGTAATAAACATTACCTGCGAAAGATCATAATCAACTTCAAGGTAATGATCGTTAAATGAATGATTTTGTTCGGGATCCAAAACTTCAAGCATCGCCGAGGAAGGATCGCCTCGAAAATCCATACTCATTTTATCTATTTCATCCAACAGCATAACAGGATTTATTGTGCCCGCTTTTTTCATGGACTGAACAATCTTTCCAGGCATTGAACCGATATAGGTTCGGCGATGTCCTCTTATCTCAGCTTCATCACGAACGCCTCCAAGGCTGATACGGACAAATTTTCTGCCAAGTGCTCTTGCAATTGATTTACCAAGAGAAGTTTTTCCAACGCCGGGAGGTCCGACAAAACATAAAATCTGTCCTCGCATTTTTTTTACAAGATTTAAAACAGCTATGTGCTCAACAATTCTTTCCTTGGGTTTTTCCAAACCGAAATGATCTTCGTCAAGAATTTTCTGAACGTGAATTATTTCAAGATTATCTTTTGTCCTATTGGACCAGGGAACTTCAGTTAACCAGTCAAGATAATTTCGAATAACTGTTGATTCGGGCGACATGGGTGGTGTTTTTTTGAGTTTGTTAAATTCCTCAATAGCTTTTGCATGTGCTTCTTCAGGCATTTTTGCTTTTGTGATTTGCTCTCGGATTTTTATAAATTCCGGTGAAGTATCTTCATCTTCACCAAGTTCATCCTGCAGTATTTTTATTTGTTCCTGAATAATAAACTTTCGCTGAGTCTTGGCTATGTTTTCCTGAACTTTGTTATCAATTTCTTTTTCAATTCTCAGAATATCAATTTCTGAATTAAGAATTTTTATTACTTCGAGGTATTGCTCTTTTAAATTAGACTTTTCGAGAATTGCTTGTTTTACATCTACAAACTGATTGATATTTGCTGCAACGTAGAAAAGTTTTCTATCAGGTTCATGAATATTTTCGAAAGCAGTCAGTGTCTCATTCGGGATATTTCTACTGATCTTTACATAGTCTTTAAAGAGTTGATTCATTTGCCTGATCATAGCATCCATCTCGTGGTCATTTTCTGTTTCAGAAAGGACTACCTCAATTTTAGCTTCAAAAAATTCGGTCCGCTCGGTAAAAGAAATTATTTTACCCTGAATTAATCCATCAACTAAAATTTTAATTAACCCGTTGGGGAGTTTTAAAATTTGCACAATCTTTGCTATTGTTCCATCTATATAAATATCTTCGGCGCGCGGATCTTCAACACTTGATTTTTTCTGCGTTGCAAGGAAAATATATTTAGATTCTTCGAGCGCAAAATTGGCTGCGCGTATTGATTGCTCCCTTCCAACAAGGACGGGGAAAATCATGTACGGAAAAATCACAATATCCCGTAATGGCAAAACCGGCAGTATCTCCGGAATGCTTTCGACAATTGATTCCTGATTTTTGTTAGTTAGTAATTCTTTATCATTAAATTTGTTCAAAAGGTTCTCCTGAATTTTCTATTCGTAAAATCACAATCAAAATATATTAAAATACTAACCTGCTTTCAAGGAAGATAAATTGGTGCAGATCATTGAATTGCTATTAAATTTGTTCCTGCCCTGATACTGCAATATATTTTGCGTTTACACTTACCCACAACCTTAACCAAGAAATTGAACCCTGCATTATGCTTATATTAAAAGTAAAAAAATAAATGATTAATGACATAATTAATATTTCGCGCGAAGCAGGGAGTTTAATTCGTGAAGGCTTTGGGAAACATCTTCAAATTGAATTCAAAACAAATGAATCAAATCTCGTAACGCAAATAGATAAAGCAGCAGAAAAAATTATCCTTGATTTCATTAAGAAAAAATATCCTTTACACGGAATAATTGCGGAGGAAAGTGGTGAAGTAAATTCTCGAAGCGAATATGTTTGGGTGGTTGATCCATTAGATGGTACTACTAATTTTGCTCACGGACTGCCTATGTTTTCTGTATCAATCGGACTGAGAAAAAACAATCAGACTATTGCCGGCGTTGTTTACGATGTAATGCAAAATATCGTTTACTTTGCGGAACTTGGTGGCGGTGCTTTTGCTAATGCAAATAAAATATTGGTTAGTAAAACAGATAAACTTCAGCGGGCTTTACTTGTCACGGGTTTTCCATATAACATTTCTGAAAATCCTGAAAATGCTTTTGAGCGATTTGCAGCATTAACTAAATCGTCACGGGGGATGAGGCGGCTTGGCTCGGCTGCAATTGATTTTTGTTATGTGGCAAGAGGAGTTTTTGATGGATTTTGGGAAGTGTTTCTCAATCCCTGGGATTTGTGCGCAGGGAAATTAATCCTTGAAGAAGCGGGGGGACTTGTCACCGATTTCGATGGATCGCAGATTGATATTTTCACGCCAAGAATTCTCGCAACCAATTCTTTAATACATCAGCAGATGATAGATATATTAAAATTGTAGCGAACAGGTTATATCTGTTCAGTCAATTTCTTTGAAGAAAAACTGATCGGTCGTGCGATCGATCAGCATCAAAATATTTATCTTTCCAAACTCTGATACATAGTATCTATTATATTTTTGTACCGCTCTTCGACAAATTTTCTTTTCACGCTAAGTTTGGGTGTTATCTCACCTGATTCAATACTAAAAGGATGATCGAGTAAAGCAAACTTTCTTACACGCTCATAGTTCGCAAGTTTTTTCTGGAAGTGATCCATCTCGTTCTCGAGCAATTTATAAATTTCCTCATCTTTGGTGAGCTCTTCAACTTTTTTGTAAGCTATGTTGTGAGAATCTGCAAATTCTTTTATTGCCTCAAAATCAGGGACGATTAACGCGGTTAAAAACATTCTTCTATCACCGATAAGCACAAACTGATCAATATATTTGCTTGCAAGGAACATACTTTCGATAGGGGTGGGGGCAATGTATTTACCCGCTGAAGTTTTAAAGAGATGCTTCTTTCTATCCGTGATTACCAAAAATCCCTCTGCATCAAACACTCCGATATCGCCTGTGTGCAGCCATCCGTCTATAATTGTTTCGTCAGTTTCTTTTTTATTCTTGTAATAACCTTGCATAATATTCGGACCGCGCGCTAGTATTTCTCCATCAGAAGCAATCTTCACCTCTACACCCGAAAACGGCTTTCCAACTGAGCCAAATTTATAGTCATCAAGTTTATTCGCTGAAATTACAGGCGAGGATTCAGTCAAACCATAGCCCTCTAATATTATAATTCCTGCAGCTTCAAAAAATTCTCCGAGGTCTCTCGAAAGTGCAGCGCCGCCGGAGATAAAAAATTTCAATCTGCCTCCGGTTTTTTCTCTTATCTTTTGAAAGACTAATTTATCAGCCAGTGCGTGCTTTAAGCTAAGGGTGAGGGGAATACTATTTTTCTTTTTTGCTTTTGCATATTCTCTGCCCGTCTCAAGTGCCCAGAAAAATATTTTTTGCTTCTTGGCAGGCTGGCTTTCAACGTTCTTAATAATTTTTGAATAGATCCTTTCAAAAAGCCTTGGCACAGTCGTCATCAAAGTCGGTTTTACTTCGATAAGGTTTTGAGCGACAGATTCAATACTTTCGGCATAATAGACTGTAGCGCCAGATGCAAAAGCGGTGTAGAATCCACCCATCCTTTCGAAAATATGGCAGAGCGGCAGGAAGGATAAGAAGATATCGTCCTTCGAGATTGGGTAGGTAGCAAGGGCAGAATTTACATTTGATAAAATATTTTTATGCGAAAGCATCACTCCCTTTGGTTCGCCTGTGGTTCCTGAAGTATAAATTATTGTACAAAGATCATTTTCCTTTGCGAGTTTTAAACTATCCTTAAAATAATCGGGATGTTTTGCTCTTAAATTATTACCAAGATTTTGAACTTCTGAGAAAGTGTGCAGGTTTTTTGTTTCTGTTTTATCTTTTTCATTTAGCAGAACGATAAAATTCAAGTAGCGGCATTTGTCTTTTATCTTCAAAAGTTTTGTCAACTGAAGTTTAGTTGAGACAATTATTCCTTTAGCTTCCGAGTTATTTAAAATAAATTCAACAGAATCAGACGTAAGGGAAGGGTAGAGCGGAACATCAACCGCACCTAAACCAAGAATCGCAAAGTCTGCATAAACCCATTCAGGTCTGTTTTCCGATAGGATTGCTACTTTGTCACCTTTGCCAATTCCAAGTTCGGTTAGACCAAAAGCAAAACTTCGGGTCTGCTCTTTTAATTCTGCGTATGTGATGCCGGCATACTTACCATCTACCTTCCGAGAGATAATAAACTTTTCAGGATGCTTTACGCCGTAATCATCAGTGAGAAATTCAAAAAGTTCAGGAATGGTTTTGCAGGCTTTTAATAGTGCCATATTTCTCTAACTCCTTTTATTCATAAATTAAATTGCTGAAATGGTTTGCTATTGAACCCGGATAAAATTTCTAATTATTTTACGATTAAGGTTTAAGTACAGACATCTGCGCCGCAAAATAATATCAAATAAAGTAATTCCAAATAAGACCAAGTGAGATTTTTGTGGAAATATTTTATAATAAAACTTAATCTCTGAATATAGTGGAAAATAAAAAGTCCCGCGTGAATGCGGGACTTAAGTTAAATACTGAAACTTTTAGGTGAAAAATTATTTCACTAAAAGCATCTTCTTAGTTTCTACAAAATTGCCTGTGCTTAATCTGTAGATGTAAACGCCACCTGCAAGATCGGCAGCATCGAAAACTGCGTTGTACGATCCAACAGATTTTGTCTCATCAACGAGATTTGCAACTTCATTTCCAAGTATATCATATATTTTTAACGAAACGTGAGTCTCAGCAGGAATTTCATATCTAATTATTGTTGAAGGGTTAAATGGATTTGGATAATTAGAAAGTTTATATTCAGTGATAGACTCAATAGGTTTATTCAATGTAACTTCATCATCGTTTAAGGAATAGAAGTCATTTACTAATTCTTCGGCCGGTTTCATTTCGTTTTTATTTAAAGAAGCTTGAATGAAATGTCTGCCGAATTGCTTTTGAATTACCTGTTGTTCCTGATCTGCTAAAACATTTTCGCCAAATCGTGCAGGTACACCGGAGAGCTCTATATCATCAAAGTAAGCACCTTCGCTTGTACCGCTGCTGTTTGAGAAAAATCTAAATCTGAAACTAAAAGTAGTGAAGCCTGTTAAGGTAAATACTTTTTGTGACCATGTTGTGCCTCCTGTTCCGGACCATCTTTGTGCCTCAACCCACGTACCTGAAGAGTTCAGATATTCAAAGGCTACGAAGTCGGAAGAGTTTTTGGTTTTGTAGTATAACCAGAAACTGAACTCAACGCCTGTATAACCACTTACATTAATACCGGTTAATTTTTGAGCGCGGGTGTCCATATTATTATCATAAACCTGCCCTGCTTTATTACTAAAGTCAGCACAATAAACACTCCAGCTTCCGGAATGAATTTTAGCGCCGCTGCTTTGATCGCCCCAATAATCTAATCCGCTTGTTCCATTAGCATCGGATGAGCTCCAATTAGCTCCGGGAACTTCGCTCCCCGCTAATTCAAATCCTTCGCTGTAAATTACAACGGGATTTCCTCCAACAGTAGAGATAGTTGCCGTTGTATTCGCTGTACCGGTGAAACCATCGTTATCTGTAACAGTTAAACTTACATTATAAGTCCCTGCCGCTGCATAAGTATAGGAGGGGTTAGCTGATGTGCTGGTGTTTCCGTCTCCGAAGTTCCAGAGGTAACCAACTATTGAGCCGTCAGGATCGTTGCTTCCGGCACTGCTGAAATTTATTGCTGTTCCTTCGATTCCTGCATACGGTCCATTAGCAACTGCGATAGGATTTGTTCCACCGCCGCCGCCTGTAGTCCATAATGAAGATCTTATTCCGTCAAGAGTAGCGTTTTCTCTGCTTGATTGATTGATCGTAAAAATATTCATGCACGCATCATCAGTATAATCCATATAGTTTTCAACCATATCAACTGAACTGCAGGAAACGTGACCGGTTGGACAACCATAGTTTGGAGCACTTACGAAAGGAGTATCATCACAGTAATCACCGGGAGCTGAGCAGCCGCCTTGAAATGTGTGGTATAAATTTAAGTAATGTCCAATTTCATGAGTAGCTGTTCTTCCAAGATGGAAAGGCGGGGTGACAGTTCCAGTTGTTCCAAAGGCTGAGTAAAGACAAACAACGCCATCTGTTGCCGAAGGTCCACCAGGAAATTGAGCATATCCAAGTAAACCACCGCCAAGATTACAAACCCAAAGATTTAGATAATGTGCAGGATCCCAGGGATCAATACCGCCATTAGCTGTTCTTTTAACATTGTCATTTGTGGTGAAAGAAGTAACTGTGGTTAAGGTTCTGGTAATTCCATTTGTTGGATTGCCGTTAGGATCGGTTGTTGCAAGATAAAATTCGATTTCGGTATCTGCACCAACTGGATTTGTGTTATAACCATTTGTGCCAAACATTTTTCTGTAGTCTTCGTTCAATACTGTAATTTGAGATTGAACTTGAGCATCAGAAATATTCTGTGCAGCTGTTTTATAAACTACATGAACAACTACCGGAATTTGACGAATCACACCACCGGTGTATTGACCTTCGCCGGAAATAATTCGATTCTGCATGTCCATTTCAATTTGCTGCATCCGATCTTTAAGAGTGGGATCTTCTTTCATCAAACGATCAAGAACTTCCATGCTTCCGCATCGGTCTTGAATTTGTCCCCAGATTTTTGGCTGCATTCCTGCCAAGAGAACTACAAAAAGTACGAGTAGTTTACGTATCACAGTGAACTCCTTTTATTATGAGTTTTAATTGATTGTTGTTTATAAAATTTTGGAGCAGATAAAAAAATCCGCCGTCAAAAAAATATTTATTAATAAATTTGAAATAGAATAATCAGAACGTCACTCAACTTGCCGGTAAAAATAAATTCAAGAAATATATGGAGCAAATAATTATTCAATAAAAATCAAAATATTTTAAGCAGGTTTGTTTCATTTTAATAACGATCAAGCTTGAATTTTTCACCGAGATATAATTTCCTTACTTCCTCATCGTTGGCAAGAGTTTCCGAGTCGCCCTGTTTGAATATAATGCCATTGATTAAAATATATCCGTTGTCAACAATGCTCAATGTTTCGTGTACGTTATGGTCAGTGATGAGCACGCCGATTCCTCTGTTCTTCAAGTTTGCAACAATTACCATAATATCTTCGACCGCTATCGGGTCAACGCCGGCAAAGGGTTCGTCAAGCAAAATAAAACTTGGATCAGTTGCGAGTGCGCGTGCAATCTCTGTACGCCTTCTTTCGCCGCCGCTAAGTTGGAATCCTTTACTCTTTCGCAGCGAAGCAATTGAAAGTTCGTCGAGAAGTCTATCACACTTGGCGAGTCGTTCTTTTTTAGTAAGCTTCGTCATCTCAAGTACGGCGAGCAGGTTATCTTCAACACTTAATCTGCGAAAGATAGATGCCTCCTGCGGCAGGTAGCCGATTCCCATTCGAGCGCGTTTGTACATCGGCACTTTAGTTATCTCTTTATCATCGAGAAAAACTTTTCCTTTATCCGGTTTTATCATTCCCGTTATCATGTAAAAGGTAGTGGTTTTACCTGCGCCATTTGGCCCAAGCAAACCAACTATCTCCCCCTTGGAAACTTTAATACTTGCTTTGTTTACTACAATACGCTTCTTGTAAATTTTAACAAGGTTTTCGCTTCTCAATGTTACGGAATTAGCAGTCATTCGTTATTCCAATCAAACTTTTTTCTATTTTCAAAGTATTTAAGTAAAGAATTTTTTGTCGGTCTGTCTTGAATAAACTTATAGCCGGGCAGAGTGAAAGTACGCTCGTTATTTTCAACTTGATTTTCTGGATAATATTCACTGACCGGTGAACCATAAAGTCTAACTTCATCAACTTTACTATTTGAAAAAATAATTGCTGCCGATTCAGATGATGATTTAGCAAGCCCATTCGGTTCATTTTCATCATAAAGGTAGTAAATGCTTTTTGAATCAGAATAAAATTCAGAACGGTTGATTTTATTTTCCTTAAAATAAATTTTAATTCGGTCAGCAGATGCCTGATCAAATCGAGCTGGATAAATTTTATTCTGCGAAAGTAAGAATGAATTTTTATCAATGTCTAAATTCTTAATGCTGCTTCTATCGAGATAAATAGTAATTGAATCACCAGTGAGCTGTGAATTATCGTACCACAAAACAGGCTGTACAGCATTGATCTTTTTGGTAATTATTTTATTTTCATTGCGTAAAAATATAGTGGAATTATTTTTAGAAGCGAACGAGCCTTTTAAAATTTCCACCGAATCAGTTGCTACAAAATAATTAAGCGTATCCCGAAATGATTCCATAATTTGGCTTCTGATTAATAACGAGTCGAGAGTAAAGATAGTTACGGTGTCAATTTGTTCAGGAGCAAAGGTAGTGTCGATAATATTGATGAAAACAGTATCAACCTGAATTAAAAACGGATTGACATCAATTTTTGTGTACCATCTTTGTGAATAATCTTCGAGATGATCACCAAAAATCATGGAGTTATTCTTTTTATTTTTAATGGCAACATTGTTAAAGGCAAACGTTATTTTTTGATTTCTGTAATGTTCAAGACTATCGGCAAAGATAATATTTTCAGCATCAGTTATCTTAACGTCTTTTTGAGCAATTGCTTTTTCCTCTTTACGGAAATACGTCAACTTGTTTGAAGTTAATACAGAAACGCTGTCATATAGTTTTACATTTTTTTCAAATACTGCTTTATCCAGATCAAAAAAATATTCTCCGCTTTGCGCAGTAAGTTCGACCTCGCGGTCATTTAACTTTAACCCAACATGACTTTCACATTTGCGAAGGTTGCCGTAATAAAATCCTTGTTGAGTATAAATTGTCAAATCCTCCTGCCGGGCAATTACATTACCGATAAGTTCAGCATCATTGCGCGCAAGATATTGAGTTGCTTTGTCGCAAGTGATCACTACATTACCTTGGGTTAGGGTAACATTTCCAAAAACTTCACGGATACTTTCACCGTTTATATTTTTCCCTACAAGGCTGTCACCTATGACTGTGATTGGCACATTCTGTTCCTGAGGAAAAATATTTTCCGGGACAAAAAAGAGAAGAATAAAAATAAGTGATAAAATTTTTTTCATTACATCGAATCTCTCCGCGTAATATAAGTAACATTATAAATCACATAATTTTTCAATTGCTGATCAGATTCAAAACCATAGCCTTCAATTACTTCAGTGGGGGAGGTGATGACCACATATTTATCAGAAACGATTTTTTTATCTTTATTACGCCACATCATTTCCTGTGTTTTAATTACAACGCCGCTATCGTTAACTGCAACTACGCTATCAATTGCATAAAGATTATTTGTATTGTCATCCACCCTACCTTTTTTCGATGTTAGGGTTGTAGATGGATTTTCAAATTTATCATAAAAATAAACAATGACATTGCTGTCGAGTAAAGTTTCTTTTGCCTGTTCAAAAACTCTGATCTGCCCGGCGATTAAAACTGCTTTAATTTTCCCCGAATCACTGAAAGTAATTTTTGAGTTCCAGCTTTCCTGCGAAGGCATTTCTTCCGTTTTTATTCCGGACAATATTTTTGGCTTTACCTGTTCTGAATTACAGGATGTGATTAATAAAATAATGATGAATATAAAAAAATATCTCATCGTGAACTTAATCCAAGATTAATAAGATCGTGCAGATGAACTATACCAATTGGCTTGTGGTTTTCATCAATAATAATAAGGGTGGTGATTTTATAATTCTCCATTTGTTGAAGCGCGAATGAAGCAAGATACTCCTGCCTCATTACTTTTGGATTTTTCGTGAGAATATCGGAGGCTTTTAAATTTTTTATCTCCAGTGTTCGTTCAAGTAATCTTCGTAAGTCACCATCTGTGATTATTCCTTTCAATATTCCTTGTTCATCAATTACGCAGGTCGTTCCGAGTCGTTTAGATGTAATCTCAAGTATCACATCTTTTATTGAAGCATCAACTGATACAGCGGGGATTTTATCTCCGGTAAACATTATCTCTTTTATTTGAAGTGATAATCTTTTGCCAAGACTTCCGCCGGGGTGGAGGAAAGCAAAATCTTCAGGAGTAAAATTTCTTAATTGAAGAAGCACAACAGAAAGAGCATCACCCATTACAAGGGTTGCTGTAGTTGAAGAAGTCGGCGCGAGGTGGTGGGGGCAAGCTTCCTCATTCACGTGGACATTAAGCACAACATCGCTTTCTTTTGCAAGCGGGCTTTCCGGATCGCCTGTCATCGTAATAAGTTTAACTCCAATACGTTTTAACATCGGAAGCAATTTTGCTAATTCATCTGTCATTCCGCTTTTCGAAATGAGGATAACTACATCCTCCATTCGAACCATACCCAAATCACCGTGAAGTGCATCGGTTGGGTGAAGAAATATAGAAGCAGTTCCGGTCGAGTTAAGTGTGGCTACGATCTTTCTGGCTATCAATCCTGATTTGCCCATACCTGTCAGCACCACCCGTCCTTTGCATTTTAAAATAACTTCGATTGCTTTTACAAAATCTCCGTTGATACTTTTCAAGAGATTTGCTACTGCTTCAGACTCGATTCGAATTACGTTTTTGCCTTTTTCAATAATTTCTTCACTGGTCAAATTTTTTTCTCCTAAAGAAAAAATGTTTTTTATTTATTTGCTTTTCGGGAAGATACAAATCTTCTAATTTCAAATTCAAATTTAATCTTTTCATATACTTATTATAAGAAATAAATGCCTTGCCGAGTTCTTCCTTTGAGTATAAATGTAGTTCAGAGAAGAGCCTTGCAGGCTTAAGAGCAATTCCCGGATCGCGAATTTTTTTTACAGCCATCAGTTCATTGTAAAAATTTGTAAGCGGGATTAAATGATTGACTCCGCTCGAAAAATCATGCAGCCAAATTTTTTTAGTTGAAGTTGATACTGCTAACAGATAAAGATCTTGCTTTAGAACAAATTCATTTACTTCAGAATTATCTTCAGGGTTTTTATCCCCCGGGTTCCAATCTGAATAGTTCCATCGCTTTAACTCAATCAATTTATGAATTAAAGAAATTTCCGGTGTGAACGACAAATCAATTTCAATTTGATTGTATTCTTCTTCGTGAATGGTTATATCTAATGAAGCTTCTTCAAATTCAATTCTACCGGAAGCAAAAACAGGGGAGGAGGGTATTGATAAATCAG
>DAOLIQ010000067.1:0-18968 GCA_035328465.1 Ignavibacteriaceae bacterium
TAACTTTAGTCAGCACATTGTTAACTCTTCATTCAATTGCTTCTAATGAAAAAATTGGAATAATTATCCAACGAAAGATTGATAAAACCGGAGTTGAGTGATCTTTTTTCATCAGGAATGGAAGAACCGAAGAACTTAAATGATTTTGTAGAGTAATCTCCATTCAAAGTTATTCGTGAGTTTGTAAGGAAGCCGGAATTTTTCCAGAGAAGATATTGAATTTTCGCGCCGCCATTTATACCATATCTGCTGCTTTGATCAATATATTCTCTTTGATATTCACCTGCAAAATGACCTTCAAAAATCCCATCTTCAAAAAGGTAGGCGTAAGAAAGTGCAGCAACCGGTATCGAGTACAGCCCAATGCCAACATCAATTTTTCCTTGAAGATAATTCAGTGAATCTAAAAGTTTAAGATCTTGCTCAATCGGGTTTTCTATATTTTTAATATCCATTTCTTCAGGTGAATAAGAAGGTTTAAGAAAATCGTCAGTAATAGTTGACACAAAATCAGGAGGTAACTTTTTTGCTGTCTGCACAGAATTTTGATACTTCCCTGTGATGACAAAATCCGGAAGTTCTACCGAGGGGTTATCACCTTCTTTTTCCTGTGCAAAAAGTGATATTGATATTAGAAAGCTGAGTAATAAAAATTTTTTCATCATTCAAACTCCTGGAGTTTACTTTGAGCTTCCTGACCAAATGCATCAGAACGATGTTTAATGACAACTGCACGGTACATTTCTTTAGCCTTATTAAAATCCTTTATCTGCACGTAGCAATCACCTAGAAGCAGCAATGACTTAGTGACCCATTCGTCATAGCTTGAGAATGAAACCCGAACTTTATCAAGATTAAGAATTGCCTCATTAAATTTCTTTTGCTCGAATAAGGAAAGTCCAAGATAATAAGCTGCCTTTGCGCCAAGGTCATCAGTTCGTTTATCAATTAAAAGTTTAAGATAGAATGCGGCATCCTCATACTGCCTGGTTGTGATGGCTAAAATTCCCATTTCCAGTTTGGATTTGTCAGCGAAAACGGTACCATCGTAATTTTGAATCACTTCATCAAACACATCGCCAGCTTGTTTTAGATCATTTAAGTTAATTAATGTTAATGCCTTCATAAACTTTATCTCTGCAAGTTTTGGGGATTTACTCAGCTTATCCTCTGCAGAATTAAAAATCTGAAAAGCAGCCTCATAATTTTTTAGTTGATTGTAAATATTTCCAATTTCAATAACAGCGCCTGCAGCAGATTCGCTTTGGGGATAAAAGTCAAAAACCTTTTTATAAAAAATAATAGCTTCGTCGTTTTGATTTAAGTTTTGGGCACTCTTTCCAAGCCAGTAGTAAGCCTCTGCGATCATTTTGCTTTTGGGAAATCTGACAATAAAATCCTGGTAACTTGATTTTGCTTTTTCGTACTCTCGGCTGCTGTAATAAATCTCACCCTTCTTAAAATAAATCTGATCAGAAAAAGAAAGGGATGGGTTTTTATTAACAAACTCCTCGATTAGTTTAATTGCTTGGTCGGGTTTTTCCTGCGCAACATAACTATATTGTATGCCATTTACAGCATCAAACACAAAGTTGGAATTTGGATAGAAGCTTATCACCTTTTCATAATTGACAATGGCTGAGTCATAATTCGTCAAATTAAAAAACGCGTCACCAATAGAATAATAAACAATTGGGGCAAGATTAGATTTGGGATACTTCATCAACACAAAATGATATTTATCTATCGCCGAATTAAAGTCACCCTCTTGAAAATAAATCCAAGCGACAGTAAATAAAGATTTATCCGCAAATTCTGATGATGGAAATTTTTCTTGAAGATTTTGAAATTCTAATATTGCTGACTGTTTTTCATTAGCTTTATATAATGCTTGAGCATACTGATAATAGACGGCTGCATTATTTATTGCCGATCCGCCAAGTTTGAACAAATCTTTATAAACTTTACTTGAAGCAGCATAGTTTTTACTGCCGTAATAACTCTCAGCGAGCCTAAGTTTTGAATCAATCATTCGATCATTCGATGGAAAGTTTTTTATAAAATCCTGAAAATTATAAACTGCATTTTCATAATCATTTAAATTAAAATTACAGTAAGCCTTTCCGTATAAAGCCATTGCCCCAACATCAGGATTTTGAATATCAACTTTTTGGAAATGATTTAGAGCATCATTAAACTTTTCAAGCGAGTAATAATTTTCTGCAATGTAAAAATTGACTTTGTCTTTTTCAAAAAGCGGATCAAGCATTTCGAGATCTGAGAGATGCTCAATCGCGGTTGGAAATTGACCTGTATTATAAAGCGCAATTCCCAATCCAAGTAAGGCTCTTTTCTGAACATCAGAAGTATTGTCTGTAATAGAGAGTACAGGCTCGAAATAATTTTTTGCAGAAGTGAATTGTTTTTTGTTCAGTTCGATTTCACCAAGCAATGTATTTGCCCGTGCACGAATTATCGGATCAATTGATGATGTTGAGGTGATTAAATAACGCGATGCTAAATCATAGTTTTTTCCATTGTAATAAAGCGCCCCCATCTGGTATTGAGCAGTCTGAACAAGAGAACTTTGCGGATATTGTTTGATGAATTGAGTGAAAAGTTCAAATGCCTCGAGTTCCTGCCCGGCGTATCTTTTACTTTCGGCTTTCCAGTAGAAGGATTTTTCGGCAATTGAATCGGTTCCCTCAGAAAGAAAATTAAATACTTTGAATGCATCATTAAATTTTTTCTGCTGGAAGTAGCTCCATGCCAAGCCGTATTTAGCTTCGTTAATAATATTCGAACCAGGAAATACTTTAATTATTTCAAGATAGCTTTTTTCTGCATTTGCATATTCCTGAGTTCGATAATATGAATTAGCTAACAAGTAAAGACTCTGCGAATAAAGTTCTTCAGGTAAATCCGATAGAAGGGGGTTGTTTAATTCTAATATGGAAGATTGGTAGTCCTTCAAATTGAAATAACAAATTCCAATTCTAATTTGTGCTGTCAGTGCCAGTGGACTGTCTTTATGGTATGATAATAGTTTGTCATAGTAGATTACTGCGCTTTCGTAGTCGCCTATTTTCTCATAGATGTTTGCAAGCGTAAAAAGAGAATAATCTACAAAAGAATTATTCTTTTTATCCTCAATTGCTTCTTCAAGAAATTTTACAGCGTCTTCTAATTTATTTTGTCTCGAGTACGATTCACCTATCCAATATAAAGCCGAGCCTGTGTTTTCATCCAGTGGATATGAATCCAAAAGTGTGATTAGATTTTCTCGGCAGTTTTCATAGTTCTCCAGGTCAAAATAAATAATCCCTAGTCTATACAAAGCTTTACTTCGAAATTCAGTCCACCGGAAATTTTCTTTTAAATATTCGAATGCCGATAACGATTCTCTTCTTTTTCCAAGATTAAATAAAGACTCGCCTGAATAAAATTTAGCTGAAGCAAATAGTTCATCAGATAGTGAATGATCGGTTAATATTTGTTCAAATTTCTGATTTGCCTGCTCAAATAATTTTAGATTGAATAAATCCATGGCTGCATCGAAACGCTCAGTCGGGGATTGAGACAAAAGTTGTAAGACAGGCAACAGTGTAAAAAGAAAAACTTTGATTTTCATTCTTATTTGAGCATACCGATTTGTTATTTTAACAGTTTTAATGCTTCAAAATAAAGCCTTTATTTTCTTAAAGTCAAGACATTAAATGAAATATATCGATTTACTTAAAGCAGTATGTTAAATCCATAAACTTTTTGCACCAGAGTAAATTAAAAAAAGAGATAATCCAATTTAAGATAAAAAATTAGATGCTCTTTTGCATGTATCTGTTAAAGACCTCCAAACCAAAATCTACGATCCTGCTTGAATTTAATATCCGAAGATTTAAAATAATTTTTTGAACTTCAAGAAACGTTGCGCCATTTCTTAGAGCACCAATAATGTGCGAAAGGAGTTGATCCTCGTAACGAAGGGATGTGAGCATAGAAATAATTTGTAATTCTCGGTCTTTAAGGGAAAGATTTTTTCGGCTCAATACTTTACCATACCCTTCTAAAATAAACCATTCAGAGAGATCCGGAGAAAGAATTTTAACATTAGATATAAGTTTTTCTAAATTTTTACCGTAAATTTTTTGTGAAGTATGCTTGCCTCTTTTCGATAAATCTCTAAAAATAATTTTTTCTGATTTAATTTTTTCGAACTGAAAATATTTGCTGGCATATTTAAATGCCACTAAAGCATTAGGATAGCCTGAGAAAAGATAAATTTGTAATAATGATTCATAAACTTTGAATAAATCAATATTTCGTTCTTTAAGCGTTACAAATGTCATATTAAGCAGTTTATATTTTCGCAGTACTGCACTTGCAGACATAAGTGACAGTAATTCGATATCGCTCAATCTACTTAAAGTTATTTTAGTCATTTCTAGTTATAAAAAAAAACCCCCGAATTCGGGGGTAGTAAAATTTATTGTTCGTTAATTCAGGGTACCAAGTTCGTACTCAGCAGTTTTTTTGTAAGTCGCATCAGATTTTGCCTTGTTCAACATTTCTTTTGCTTTTGTGATGTCGCCTTTTCCCTTATATGAAATTCCCATATAAAAGTAAGCACCGCCGCTGCTGATTGAGTTTCTGTACTTTAAAGCATTCTCAGCGGCTGCAATTGATTTATCATATTCTCCAAGTTCAGAATAAAGTTTGGCAAGCGAAAGATACGCTGCATCGTAATTATTATTTTCGACCGATTTCTGATACATTTCAATTGCTTTTGTTGGGTCACCATTTGTTACTGCAACGCTGCCCAATTTAGCATAGGCAAGAGAGATATTCTTCTTCACCTTAGCTTTTGTTTGACCATTATTACTCTCGTTTAATACTTTTTGAAAATTATCTATGGCCGCCTGATAATTTCCCATTGAAAAAAATACACCGCCTAGCGCATTGTGTCCGGCTTCAAAAGAACTTTTTAACTGAAGACAGGTCTCTAACGAATTCTTTGCCTCTTCCAGTTTCCCAGCTTTTTTTTCTGCAAGTCCAAGCTGATAATAAATACGATAATCTTTTTCAATAGCTAAAGCTTTTTTATAGTTATCAATTGCTCCGTTGTAATTTCCTGCATTAAGCTGACTATTGCCTTCGTTGTAAAGTTTCCCTGCTTCAGGGTTCATATCTTGAGCAAAATTGGTTGCACAAGCAATGAAAAAAAACATCGATACGATAAAGAGAATTTTGGTCATAAATATATACCTAAGATTACTGAAAGAATAATATCTGGTGCGGAAGGCGGGACTTGAACCCGCATGCCTCTCGGCGCCACCCCCTCAAGATGGTGTGTCTGCCATTTCACCACTTCCGCTTTTTTTTGCTGCCAAAAATAAACTTACTTACTCTGAAAATCAACCCTTTTTTTAATATTTGATTCGTCAAAAGTTCCAACATTCTAACTAAATCAATGGTTTTTACCTTTTGTCAGAATCTTACGAATTTCTTCTCTGAATTTTTTCTCAAAGACTATCATTTTAGCAATTTGCTCCTCAGAAAGAATATCGTTAAGTGAGTTAATAAAATTTATTTTTTCTTTGAACATTTGCTCTTCGTTACTATTAAATTCTTTTATCAGATTTTTGTACTCAGATTCTGATAATTTATCCTCCGTAAAAGACTTTTCAAGCTTAGCAATTAAATCCATCGAGTTTTTATTTAACAATTGGATTTTGTCTAAAAATTCTGTTCGTCGTGCAAAAAATCGAAGCGTTGTTTCTTCATCCATTTTAAGAGTTTCAATCAGCTTGACCTTTTCTAATTGTGCTAATTTTCCTTTGGGATCTGACGGGATAAATGGAAAATTATCCTGAGCAAAATTCATATTGCTGGTAAATAAGACAAGCAGTATCAATAGTATTTTCATTATACACCTCATTGAAAGAAATCTTTGTTAATTAATTCAGTATAAATCTGGTCTGCCTCACTCGCAGTAATATTGGAAGCAATTGCTCCAACATCTTCATAAATCAGCGCAATGGATTCACTGTTTATTTCCAATTCAGTTGTTAGAAGGCTTGATAAATTATCATTTAGTTTTTGATAAACAAGTTTTTCATTTGAAAACTCTTCGGGTGAAATGTCAACGAGATAATTAACTTCTTGTTCTGTTAAATCGCTTATTGAAATTTTGGAATTTGTTATTTGATGATCGGGGTTTTGCCCGACAAGTAAAATAACAATAAGTGCGATTCCAAAAGCAGCTGCAAGCGATACCACCGGCTTAAATATTCTAATGTCTCTATTTTCGGATTTATTGTGATAAGTTGCCAACAAATTGATAAAATAATTTTCATCGGCAGAAATATGTTTACACTCCTTCAATTCAAGTAATGATGAATTTAATTTTTCATATTCACTTTTGAAAACAGGATCAGATATTATTTTCTGTTCAAAAAAATATTTCTCCTGTGCTGTAAGATTATCACTTAAATATTTTAAAATTAATTTTTTATTAGTCATGGCTCATCAATGCGGTGATTTTATTTAATGCATGAAAATAATTTGCTTTCAATCCCCCAATAGATTTACCTGTAATCTCGGCTATTTCTTCGTAACTCATTTCTTCAAAGTGCCGAAGTATAAAAACTTCTCTTTGTTTGGCAGGCAGTTTTTGAAGTTGTTTATCAAGTCTTTCGAGTTTTTCTTTATTTAATATCCCGCTAATTATATCAGCTTCAAAATTTTTTACTGAGTTTGGTTTACTATCAAGAAAAAATAAACTTTTTAGTTTTTCTTTTTTTATAAAGTTCAGGCTTCGTGTCACGGTTATTTTATAAATATATGTATAAAGCGAAGAATTAAATTTAAATTGTCCAAGTTTTCGATAAAGAACCATCAAAACTTCCTGAACAATTTCATCAGCATCAAAATGATTACCTGTCATTCTTCTTGCATGCCAATAAATTTTTTTTGAATATTTATTAACAATCCGATTGAAAGCAATTTCATCACCGTTTAAAAACTTATTTACCAGTTCAAAATCTTCTGAATTATCGGTCATTCTTATTTATACTTTTGCAATTATTTGACAAAGACTGTCGTTCAATGGTTTAAAATTTTTAATTTTATTTTAATAACAAAACCTTACTTGCTAGTTTCATTTTATATCAATCATTTTAAACCCAGATTGATTAAAGATTGTCAAAATCTCGAACAAAAATTATTCATAACAACAAGGAGTTCAAAATGGAAAAAGCGATTTCCCAAATCTCTGCACTTTTGATGTGCTTTCTGATATCGTTATTTGTAATTATTACCGGATGCAAGGATGAGACAACTGTAGAACCGGTTTATCTCACTGACGAAGAAGCGATGCAAAAAATCGCGTTCGAAGATTCGACTCTGCTTTCATTCGATAATAATTTCAATGAGAATGAAAATATTAATTTTCTTTCAAAAGTACAGACTCAAATTTACCCTCGGAAAGTTTGGAGAACTGCTTTTCTTGTTTCGTCAAATTTAGATGTAGTAATTTCCGGAGATTCTGCATTGGGTGTTCTTACAAAAACGTTCCAAAGTACTTTATTTATTGCAGCAGCTTTTGATTCCACAAGTATTTTACCGGATACACTGATTCAAAAGCCATTCACCAATACAATTACCAGAAATATTATCTTTAAAAGAATCAACAACTCCCCCGACCCTTTGGCAAACTGGGAAATTATTGGCATTTCTATGCCCGAAGGCGGCACCGAAAATTCAAATGTGGAAATAATAAATCTTACGGCTTTCTTACCAGATGGAGAAATCATAGCAGTTGACTCGCCTAATGAATATTATTTTTCTATAAATTCCGGTACATATAATCCGGTTCCTAAACTTCATTTCGATGACTCAGTTACAATACGCATCGAATTGACGAGTACTTATTCCGACTCGGATTTTGTATCATTAACGTATGGCAGTCTGAGTAATGGATTGCACATGGCACAGAAAAAATTTGTAATGACTTCTTCAACCTGGGATGGGGCAAAATGGAATCGGGTTTACGAACAAACGTTTACCGCCCATCAATTTCCAGGCTTCTATCATGCTATTGTAAATGTTGTTCCGAAACAAGTTTTACTTGATGATTCATCCCCTGTGGAGAGTAATTCGTGGGGCATGCCTTATATCATCATTTTTTAATAACAAAATAAAAAGAGGATAAAATGAATAAATTATTTGTGTTCTTATTTCTAGTGTTCTCAATCTTGAATTTAAATTCAGTATTGTTAGCTCAAGAATTTCCACCAGATGAGAAAGGGTTTCATCAAATGAATTTCGATCCGATGGAAAGACTAAATCTATCCGAAGAGCAGAAGACTGAATTAAAAGACCTTCACTTCAAACATCAGAATGAAATGATAGAGGCGAACGCAAATCTGCAAAAAAGTGAACTAGCTTTGCAAGAACTAAAAAGTAATCCTGATTATTCACGCGAGGAAGTGCTGGCAGCCCTCAAAAAGGTCAATGATACCAGAGCAAATATTGAACTGCTAAAAGAAAATCATCGGATGGATATCTATGAAAAATTAAATCCTGAACAGAAAAAAATGTGGAACGAAGGTCAGAAGAAGTTCCATCGTTTCAAGGAGATGGAAAAAAATCGTGGGAATAAAAATCACAACCCTGATCGTAATTTTTAAGGATTAAGTTTGGTCTTTGCTTCAAAAGTAGTACATCATCATCTTTTAGTTAACGGATCATTTCTGAATCTAATATTTCAATTCTGAAATGATCCGTTAGCCAGTTGGCTGACCATGAAAATAATTCAGGAAAACACTAATAGACTCTTAGGACGACAGCTTACAAATCATATTTCATTGGATTAAGATAAATCCCCCTCAACCGGACGAATGACTATTTCCTCAGTAATCATATTTTCATTATTCAAATAAATCCATACTAGAAGTGATGCAATTTCATCCGGCTTCATCATTCTATTAGAATATTTCTTTCTTATTTCTGAAGACCATATTGGAGTTTCGGTGGCACCCGGAATAATATTAATAATTTTAATGTTATCCTTTCTCAGTTCTTCTCTAAGAACGTTTGTAAATCCTAATAAGCCCATCTTAGAGGCAGAATATGCGCTGCTATTTAAAAATATTTTGTGAGTCACAACCGATAAAATATTGATAATCTTCCCGCCACCATTTTGTATCATAGAAGGTAAAACAGATTTTATTGAATAAATAGCACCGAGCAAGTTCGTGTTTATAATATCGGTAACCTCTTGATTAGAATTTTCTAAAGCTGGTTTGAATGAAGTAATTCCTGCGTTATTTATAAGGCATTCAATATTATTTTCAGAAAGAATTTTTTTCACCGTTTGATCAACATTAGCCGCAGATGCAACATTGCAGGGAAGAATTTCAACCCGAAGATTTTCCGCGCTCAATTCTTTATTCAGCCGTTCAAGCTCAGTAAGTCTGCGTGATGAAGCAAAGACTTTTACTCCCACCCGAGCGAATTGTTTTGCAGCAGCCTTTCCAATGCCCGAACTTGCACCGGTAATCCAAACAGAAGCAGGCTTTCCATCAATCATAAATTTTTATTCGAGATTAGATTTAAGAATTCACTTCTTGTTTTCGAATCATCTTTGAAAACCCCATGCATTGCACTTGATGTTGCAGACGAATTTTGTTTCTCCACCCCTCTCATCATCATACACATATGGTATGCTTCGGATACCACTGCAACGCCGATGGGGTGAAGATACTTTTCAATTGTATCAGCTATTTGCTGAGTCATCCTTTCCTGTACTTGTAAGCGTCTTGCGAATACATCTACTATACGTGGAATTTTACTTAGACCGACAATTTTTCCATTAGGTATATACGCCACGTGCACCTTTCCATAAAACGGCAGCATGTGGTGCTCACATAAAGAATAAAAATCTATATTTTTTACCAATACCATTTCATCATATTTCTCTGTAAAAATGGCATTGTTTAAAACTTCTTCAATATTTTTTTGATAACCACTTGTTAAAAACTCATAAGCTTTTGCAACGCGTTTGGGGGTGCTAAGGAGCCCTTCTCTTTGCGGATCTTCGCCAATTTCCGAAAGAAGTTCGCTGATTATTTTTTCCGTGTGTTTAATATTCAATTTGATTCTCCTTTATACTCAAAAAAATTATTCTCTGTCTCTGAAAGTCTAACAGAGTATAACTTTCCGGAAGGTATTTGCTTGACTAGCTGTTTCCAAATCGCAACTGCAACATTTTCAGTTGTTGGCATTATTCCATTCATAAATTCTGTATCGAGATTTAAATTTTTATGATCCACTTTTTTGATGACTCTTTCAATAATTATTTCTTTCAATAATTTTAGATCTATCACAAAACCCGTTAAAGGATTAATGTTCCCTTTGACGGTCACTTCTAAAACGTAATTGTGCCCATGCCAATTTGGGTTAGAACATTTGCCAAATAATTTTAAATTTTCTTCGTCAGAAATATCTGGAATAAAAAGACGATGGGCGGCACTAAATGTTTCGCGTCGAGTTACGTAAGCAATAGGTTCAGACATTGGACAGCTCGTTTAATGCCATAAGAACTTCCTCGGTGTGCCCTGCGACCTTTACTTTTGGAAAGATCTTTCGTACCACTCCCTTTTTATCAATGATAACTGTAGTTCTTTCGACACCCATATATTTTCTTCCGTACATACTTTTCTCCTTCCAGACACCATATTTCTCAAGTACATCTTTGCTTTCGTCACTTAGCAATGTAAATGGTAAAGAATATTTTTGCTGAAATTTTTTATGAGATGCAACCGAATCTGGACTCACACCTAAAATTACTGCATCAACTTTCTTGAACTGGGGGAAATCATCCCGGAAGCTGCAAGCTTCGGCAGTGCAGCCAGAAGTATCATCTTTTGGATAAAAGTAAAGTATTACATTTTCCCCCAAATAATCTTTTAGGGAAATGGATTTACCATTCTGATCGAACAATTTGAAAGCTGGTGCTTTTTTATCAATACATAACATTATTATATCTCCTGGTTAATTTATTTATTACAAAATTCCGATTCTTTTAGTCCATTCTTTAAAGCCTTCTTCGAGCTGTTCAAATGATTCAATTGCAAACAGTATTGGCTGCAAATGCCAAACATCATAATCTTGAAGGACTAACTGATCAGGAATAAACTCCTTTACCACCACCTCATTGGAAAGTGAATGTTGGACCTCCTGATGAGATGAAATAATTCCCGCTCCATAAATCCTCATTCCTTCAGGTTTTCTGATAAGCCCAAACTCAACAGTAAACCAATGAAAAGTTTCGAGATATTTTCTATGAATTCCTTTGGCATTAAATGCTGCCTCACCGAACATTTGATAAAAGGAAGCAAAGTTTTTATTTGTAAGCAGCGGCATGTGTCCAAACATATCATGAAAGCAATCAGGCGCTGGAGTATAATCCAATTCCTGTTTCCCTCTGATGTAATCTGTTGATGGGAAAATCTTACTCCGAAGCATTTCAAAAAAATTTTGTTCGTGGATAAGCCCCGGTACGCGTGCGATTTTCCATCCAGTAGTATCGAAAAAAATCTTGCTTAGTTCGCGAAGTGAAGCAATTTTATTTCTTGTGAAGTTCAATTTTTCCACCCCCTCGAGATATTCAGAGCAAACCCTGTTGGGAAGGAAATTCATTTGTCGATCGAAAAGGTAACTCCAGGTTTCATGATCACTCGCAGGATAATCTGGATATATAATGTCATTATGAATAGGGACAGGTTCGGTTAGTCGCAATGGAATACATCTTGGATCAATCCCATCGTTTGCTGCTTTTTCGTAAGCTGAAAGAAACTCAGAGTCTTCTTGTTTTTGTTTACTCATTATATAATCCTTAAATAATTAACTGGATTTAATTTTAAATAAAAAATAGAATTATTATTTGTAGTTCTAAAGACAAAAATATTTCCAACCTTATTAAATCACAAAATATTGACTTCTTCATCCAGTTTAATTCCAAATTTATCTCTAACCGACAATTTAATTTGTTTAGCCAAATTGTGAATTTGTCTGCCGCTTGCATTACCATAATTAACTAAGACTAACGCATGATCTTCATAAACACCGGCATCACCGACGCGTTTGCCTTTCCAATTTGAATTTTCTACAAGCCAGCCTGCAGATATTTTTATAAACTCTTTATCCTCAGGATAAAAAATAATTTGTGGATATTTTTTCCTGATCTTGTCAAAATGCTGATTTGAAACAACTGGATTTTTAAAAAAACTGCCCGCATTTCCAATTACAGTTGGATCGGGCAATTTAGAACGGCGGATATCTTTGATAATATTACTCATATCCACCGCAGTTGGTGATTCTAAACTTCGTTTCTTTATCTCTTTTGTTACCGCCTTATAAGAGATTATTGGATTTGGGATTTTTGAAAGTCGGAAAGAAATGCTGGTTATTACAAATTTATCTTTCAATTCACTTTTAAATACACTGTTTCGATACTCCAATTTACTCTCCTCTTTAGAGATTTTGAGTTCAGAATTTGTATCAATGGATATTCCGATAGCTTCATGAAACACATTTTTTATTTCCTGTCCATACGCGCCAATGTTTTGTACTGGAGCAGCACCACAGCTGCCAGGTATTAAAGCAAGATTTTCCACCCCCCAGTAATTACTGGCCGCACAATAATCAACAAACGATTCCCATGAAACTCCTGCTCCAACTGACAGGATTATTTCTTTCTCATTTTCAGAAATCGTTTCAATTCCTGCAAGTTCCATTTTAATTACTAAACCTTCAAAATCTTTTGTAAATAGTATGTTACTTCCTGCACCCAACACAAGAACTTTTAGTTTTTCACTCGTAGAGAATTTGATTGCTTCGTGGACATCCTCCAAATTTTTTGCCTGCAAAAAATATTTAGCGTTAGCCTCCACTTGAAAGGTATTATATTTTCTGAGACCAACATCCTTTTGTATTTCCATAGAATAAGGTTAGTATATTTTAGTTAATCAGTAATGTTTTATGAAATATAAATAATTTATTATTAACTTAAATAGAGTATTTAAAACGAAATATGTACAGTTAATTTTAAACAATTTTTATATTCAAATAGAAATGAGAAAACTTAAACTTAAATATGGATTGGAAGACTGGCGCGGGAAAATTGGGGAGGAAGTAAATAATAATTCCATTGCAGAAATTGCACAGGCATTTTCCAATTATTTATTCGAGCGCAACGAGTCCGGAGAGAGAATTAAAGTAGCCGTTGGATATGATACGAGAAAAACTTCTAAAGAATTTGCACTTCTGTTCGCAAGAATTCTTTCCGGCAATTCCATTGTCTCACTGTTGTCAGAAAAATCAGGCATCTCGCCTGCTGTTTCTAATTATGTTAGATCAAATAAATTGAACGCAGGAGTGATTATTACGGGCGGGCATAAATCAGTTGATTATAATGGTATAAAGTTTAAAGATTTTTACGGCGGTCCATTTTCCTGTGCAGATTCTATCTCGATCGAAAATTATCTCGGTGAATCTTTGGTGCAGGCTGATGATGAGTTTATTCACCAGGTTGATATTAGAAGCAGATATTATGAATCAATTGAGCCTCTTATTGATTTTGAAGCTATTCGGCATTCAGGTATTAAAATACTTATAGATTCAATGAGCGCTGCCGGTCAACAAATATTAGAGAATCTATTTTTCAAACATGATATTGACTCGAAAACAATTTTCAAAATTGCCGAACACGATTTTTCTCAGCGCATACCTCTCGTTATAGAAGAAAATTTATTGCCGTTAAAAAATGAACTTGCCAAAACCAATAAGTATTCTTTCGGAATTGCTACTGACGGCGATGGAGAACGTTTAGGGATTATGACCGAATCAGGCGAATGGGTCTCTCAGCAGGAGCTTTCAATTTTGCTTGCTGATTATATTTTAAATGATAGAGGAATATCCGGGGACATCGTGAAAACAGCGACTCTTTCGGATAAGATAAAAATTATAACAGAACCCTTAAACCGGAAAATCACTGAAACAAATCTTGGTTTTCGATACGTGACCGAATTACTCATAAAAAATGATATCGCATTTGGATGTGAAGAAAACGGAACTTTTTCATTTAAAAACCATATCCCTGATAGTGATGGAGTTTTCTTTGCATTACTTGTTACCGAAATGTTGGCACGTTCCGGCTGTAAAAAGTTGAGTGACTTAATCAATCTAAAAAGGAAAATCTATGGAGAAATCTTTTTTAAACGTGAAAAATTAATAATAGAAGAATCACAGCGATCTTTATTTACACAGATTTCAAACTCTCCACTTTCAGCTCTGGGCGAATTCAAAGTGCGTGAAGTAAAATTATTTAATGGCAGGAAGGAAAATAAAACTGCTATAAAATTTATTTTCGAAGGTGATTTTAAGTGGGTTGTAATTCGCATATCTGAAAGTAACCCTACTATAAAAATATTCGCTGAAGGTAATTCGATTGACGAGGTTGATAGATTGATTGCTTTAACAAAAAATATTTTTAGTTAATTGAAAATGTTTCTTAAAAATTCTTTAAATTAAAAAATAAACTTGAAAATCGAATTTAATTTTGCTCAGGCTGGGGTAATTCCATTTCGCAGAGTAAACAATTCAATAGAGATTCTATTAATTACCTCAAGACGAAAACAAAAGTGGATTATCCCGAAAGGTTATATTGAATTTAATCTTACATCCTTTGAATCGGCAAAAAAAGAGGCTTATGAAGAAGCAGGGGTTATTGGATCGAACGAAACTTACGAACTTGGAGAAATTATTTTCGATAAACCAATTGGCAAGTGTTTAATGAAAATCTATTCAATGGAAGTTGTAAAATTCTTAGATGATTATCCTGAAAGTAATTTTAGAAAAAGGAAGTGGTTTCCTATTGACGAAGCAATTGCAAAAATTGAAATGGAAGGAGTCGCTGATTTGATGCAAAAGATAAAAAAATCAATCGATTAATTCTTCTGAATTACCAGAGAATAAATTCCGGATATTTTTTTTTATCAAATCAATTTCAAATCCTTTTGATAGTAGGAATGAAAACAACTTCTGCTTTAATTGTTGATCAGTGTAATTTCTTTTTCGTAATATGTTCACTTTTTTCTCGGCAAGCTTTTTTATTTGTTCAGAATCATCATGCAATGCAGAATGAAGTACTATCTCGATAACATCATTCTTAATACCCCTTTTGATTAGCTCCCCCTTTAATTTTGAGCTGCCCCAGTGCTTTGTCCTGGATTTTTCTTCGACAAATATTCCGGCAAATGCCTCGTCATTAATAATTTTATTAGAAATTAAATTTTGTATCACCTCATCAATCAGTTTTTTACTAAATCTCTTCTGTAAAAGTTTTATCTGCAATTCTCTTGAAGAATGAACTCTCTTCGCTATTAGATTTAATGCTTTTTTTTTTATAAAATACTTTTCATTCTCGTTTTTAAGCTGATAAAAAAGGCTCTCGGAAACTGCATCACCTTTCCTCAAGCCGTTTTTAAAAATTACCTCATAGGAAAGAATCATCTCGCCCTGATCATCAAAAAAAACTGACGCAGATTCATCGGAACGTTTAACAATTCTTTCAATCGTCATTTAATATGCAGTAAATTACTTCGATTTCTTTTCTTTTGATTGAGGTTTATCATCGTCCTTTTTTTCTGGTGATTTAGTATCTCCTTCCTTAATCATTCCAAGTTTAATTTTCACCTGTTTTGAGAGTTCTTCATAAATCTCCGGTGATTCAAGCAGCTTTGCTTTGAATTGCTCTCTGCCTTGAAATCTATCTTCGTTAAATGTAAACCACGAACCGCTTTTTTTAATTATTCCCTGATCAACTGCTAGATCAATTACATCGCCTGATTTACTAATGCCTTCATTGTACAATATATCAAATTCTACTTCCTTAAAAGGAGGGGCAACTTTGCTCTTTACAATCTTAACTCGTGTTCTGTTGCCAATAACATCATTGCCGTCTTTAATAGCTGCGATTCTTCTGATATCTAGTCGAACAGAGGCGTAAAATTTGAGTGCGTTACCACCCGTGGTTGTTTCGGGATTGCCGAACATAACGCCAATTTTACTCCTCAGTTGATTAATAAATATGACTGAAGTTTTTGATTTCGAAATTGCGCCGGTAAGTTTCCTTAGCGCTTGAGACATAAGTCGAGCCTGAACTGCCATAGTTGCATCACCCATCTCACCCTCAATTTCACTCCGCGGAACGAGTGCAGCGACGGAATCGATCACAATAACATCTAATGCGTTACTGCGAACGAGCGTGTCAGTAATTTCGAGAGCCTGTTCACCAAAATCAGGCTGTGAAATAAGCAAATTGCTTGTATCCACACCAAGTCTTTTTGCATAATTAACGTCAAGAGCATGCTCTGCATCAATGAAGGCTGCGAGTCCCCCTGCCTTCTGTGCCTCAGCAATTATGTGAAGGCAAAGAGTTGTTTTTCCACTTGATTCAGGTCCGTAAATTTCGATCACTCTACCTCGAGGAACACCACCAATACCAAGAGCATAATCTAATGAAAGCGCCCCGGTTGGTATTGATTCGATGTTGTTAATGACACCATCGCCAAGTTTCATAATCGCACCCTTGCCGTAAGTTTTTTCTATACTGGCAATTGCATCGTCTATTATTTTTATTTTTTGATCACGATCAGAACTCATTTCAACCTCCAATTTAATTGAGAAAATATTTTTTTATTTTTTTATAGTGTGAACCGTCCGGCTTCAATTTACTTTCATACAGTGATATTTCATTTACAATAAAATTTAATCCGGAAAAATTCAGTGATTTAACACTTTTTATGAATGCATCAGACACAGGTTTTTTGATCCTCAAAATTGTCAAGTGTAATTTCAATTTTTTTTCTGATTTCTTTATTCCTAGTTCAAATAATCTCTGGCCCAATTTAAAAGCTATTTGATTAATTATTTCATTATTAGATAATCCAATGTAAAGAATTTTGGGATTATTACCGTCAGGAAAAAAATTAAATTCGGTCAACGATAATTTTACTTTCTCAAAATTGTTGAGAAATGAAATTTGCTCTACTATCAATGGAACCATTTCATTCGGAACTTCACCGATAAATTTAAGTGTTAGATGGATTTTCTCCTTCTTTTCCCATCTCATATCGTTGTGTTTGTCACTTAAACTATCTATTAAATTAAAAATCTTACTTAAAATTAATTCTGGGACCGGTATCGCAACAAATAATCTATTCATCGAAAGTAATACCAAGTAAATGACGGCGCAGCATCTCCAATGCAGCCTGAGCAGCTCTTTGTTTATTTCTTAACCGGTTATCTCCAAACAGAAATTTTTTTGCCGTGCAGACTTTATCATCACACAAACCAATATAGACCAAGCCGACTGGTTTCTCAGCACTTCCCCCTGTGGGTCCCAAAATTCCTGTTAATGAAATTCCTATATCACTTCCGCTAATTGATTTTACTCCCTCTGCCATTTGCCTTGCAACTTCAAAACTTACTGCACCAAAAGCATTAATTTTATCCTCATCAACTTTTAGGATTTCAACTTTTGCGGCATTACAATATGCGATAACACCCCTGTCATAATATTTGCTGCTTCCACTAATGTCAGTCAATAGACTTGAAAGATAGCCCCCCGTACAAGATTCTGCCACAGCAAGACGTAACTCTCTTTCAATTAATAATCTCGAGACAACATTTTCAAGCACTTCATCTTCCCGTGAAAAAATATATCTGCCAACCTTGCTTCTGATCTTTTGCTCGATTTCTATCAGTTTATTTTTTGCAGTTTCTTCATTTTCCTCCTGGACAGTCACCCTCAACTTTACACTTATCTGGCTTGGAAGGAATGCGAGCTTTGCTCCTTGTAAAAGCTCATCTAAATTTCCTAACCGTTCAGCGAGTATCGATTCGCCAATTCCTGTGGTCAACAAAATCATTTTTTTGATAACAAAATCTTCTTTACTAGTAAGTTGAGTAAGTTTCGGTACTACAAAAGATTCCATCATGCCTTGCATTTCATACGGTACCCCAGGCAAAACGACAAAAATTTTTCCGTCTTTTTCGATCCAATACCCCGGGGCAGTGCCATTCTGATTCCTTATTGGCTGGGCAATTTTAGGAACCAGGGCCTGACCTTTAATAATATTTGATATTGTTCGTCCTCTCTTGGCAATTAGGGATTTAATATCGCTAAGCACATCCTCGTTTTCTATTAACTCAGTGTTAAAAAATTTGACCACACAAGACCTTGTAATGTCATCGTGAGTTGGGCCTAATCCACCGGTAACAATAATCAAATCATTTTTTTTCCATGAATCGTTAAACTCTTTCAGAATTGCAGTTTCATCATCCCCAATAGTTGACACCATTTTAACAATAATATTTATATCAGATAATTTTCTTCCGATAGAAGAGGCATTGGTATTTACTGTTTGACCAATCAATAATTCATCACCAATAGAAATTATATGTGCGTTCATTAGAATATTGTCCTAAAAATGTAAATTCGATTTATTAAGGATTAATAAGAATAATTGCATAATAATTAATGTGTATGTACCTGCAATGATGTCATCGGCCATTATTCCAACCCCACCTTTAAACTTTTCAACATTTCTTGCAGGTGATGGCTTAATTATGTCTAAAATCCTCCAGATTAAAAATGCAATAAAACTTAGAAATAAACTCTTTGGTAAAAATAATAATGAAATCCACATTCCAACTACCTCATCAATGGTGCACTCTGCAGGATCTTTTCCAAATTTTATGTCAAATTTATTGCCAATAAATATGCCGTAAATTGTAAATATCAGGATTAATGGAATATGAATGAAAGGATTTTCGAATCCAGGTATAAAATAGATTAGCAGTGCCAGGAGACTTGCGAAACTTCCTGAAGCAATCGGTATGTA
>DAOLIQ010000068.1:0-18841 GCA_035328465.1 Ignavibacteriaceae bacterium
CTGAACTATTTAATTGAGGCTTCTGAAAAATTCAATAAGATTGGTAAGCAGTCAACTTTTTCTTAGTTTTACTTAAAACAAATTTGGAGAAATAATGTTTGTTAATTTCAGAGATATCCCCGGTCACGCTAAATTATTCTTGGACTACTTATACAACTTTGAGAAGGTAAGTAAATTTTATGCTCGAAATCCGTTTGATAAAGAAACATTTTCAAAAGGATTCGAAGAGATAGCTTCGAATCGTCCTATAAGCCGGACAAATCTTGAATCACTTATTCGTAATCAATATTCGGGTAAGACTTATTCAACCAAAACACAAAAAAATATTGAACTGCTGGCAAAAGATTCAACACTTACAATTGTTACAGGTCAACAGCTCGGAATACTTGGCGGACCACTTTATACTTTTAACAAAATAATTACTACAATAAAATTAGCTAACCACTTAAAAGAGCGTTTCGATTCATTTAATTTTGTACCCCTTTTTTGGCTCGAAGGTGATGATCATGATTTTAATGAAGTTCGCACAATAAACATTATTGATAATTCAAATGAGTTAAAAAGTATTTCATATGGTGAAGAAACTCCCGAAGATGAAATCACCCAAAGTGTTGGTAAATTAAATTTTGATGATAGAATAAATTCCTTCCTAATCGAGCTTGAACAAAAACTTCGACACACAGAATTCACTGCTGAATTGATGAGTCATTTGAAAAATATTTATTGCTCCGGAAAATCATTTAAAGAATCTTTTCGAGATCTCATCCAATTATATTTTGATGAGCATGGACTAATAATATTTGATCCGCAGGATGGTGCGGTCAAATCACTTTTGAAGCCGATATATAAAAAAGAACTTCTTGAATATCGCGTTCGAGCTGAAGAAACGATTCGCGTAAGCGCGGAGTTGGATGAAGCTTATCATGCCCAAGTGAAAGTTAAACCAATTAATCTTTTTATTAATTATGAAAACGGTCGGCATTCGCTTGAGCCTGATGAAGAAGATTTCAAACTTAAAAGAAAGCGAAAACGATTTACAAAGGATGAAATTCTGGACTTAGTTGAAAATAACCCGCAGATATTTAGTCCAAATGTTTTATTCCGACCGGTCTGTCAGGATTATATTTTGCCCACAGCATTTTACATCGGAGGTCCAAGCGAGATTGCTTACTTTGCGCAGGTAATGCCGTTGTATAAATTTTTTAATGTCACACCACCTTTTATTTATCCGCGTTCTTCGGCAACATTACTCGAAAAAGGTTTGAGTAATGCACTTGATAAATTCAACCTTCAAATAAATGAGATATTTTCGGATTCGGAAGAAGTTAAACATAAAATAATAAAAACTATCGATGAAACTCCACTTGAAAGTTTTTTCATTTCAGCAGTTAAAGAAACGGAAATAATTTTTGACACACTGAAAGAAAAACTTTTTTCTATAGACAAAACTACAAGTGACTCTGTTCAGCGTTACCGGGAAAAATCATTAAATAATATTGAAGAATTAAAATCAAAGTCATTGCAAGCCCAGAAGAAGAAATATGAAGTTTCGTTAAAGCAGATTGATAAACTGACTTCTATTTTGTTTCCTCACGAAAATTTACAGGAGAGGGAATTGAATTTTATTTATTTTGCAAATAAATACGGACCAGATTTCTTCAAAAAGATTTTTGACGAGCTACAAATAAACAAATTTGAGCATCAGATTATTGACATCTGAATCAAAAACACGCAATAGATTTTAGCTGATTTATAAAATTTGGGTTTGATATGTTTACACATTCAAAATTGTTTACTGATGCGCCTTCATTTAACATCAAGGATAAAATTGAAAATGCCATCGCGATTCGGTGGTCTCCAAAACTCTCAAAAATAATTTGTTGTTTTTTGATATCACCATCCAATTTGAACCCGTCTTCATATTCTTCGACTTTTAATCCAAGCAATCTGAGATTATAGCAGATTGAATTTATTCTGTCTGATTCCTTCTTTCGCAGCTCTGAGGCATTTCTTATTTCAAATGAAGAATCGGCAAATAAGCCCGCCACTGCGAGGATAGGGATTTCATCAATGATATTTGGAATAATTGTATTATCAATCTTTACATTTCGCAGTTCGCTTGATTTAATTAAAACATCACCACTTTTCTCACCGTTAAAAATATTTTCATTTAGGATTTCGATATCCCCTCCCATTTCTTGAAGCACCTTTATAATTCCAGTACGAGTTTCGTTCAACGAAATATTTTTAAGCAAAAGTTCACTTTGTTTAGTTAACAAGGTTGATACAATAAAAAATGAAGCAGTTGAAATATCAGATGGGATAAAATATTCATTAGCTTTAGGATAGTTCTGCTTTGAAACAACAGAAATTATTTTTTTATCTTTATTTATTGTTTTCAAACCAAGCATTAATTCAGTATGATTCCTGGTAGGAATATTTTCAATAACTTCGGTTGAACCCTCAGAATGTAATCCCGCTAACAAGATTGCACTCTTTACCTGAGCACTTGGGACAAGCAGCTCATACTTAATTGGAATAATTTCCGGAGGCGGATAAATTTTTATTGGAAGAAATTGATTGGATGTTGCTTTGGTTTGTACTCCCATCAAAGCTAATGGTTCAATTACTCTCCGCATCGGTCGGGATGATAAAGAATTGTCACCAGTAATAGTAGAAGAAAAATTCTGCGCCGATAATATGCCCATCAACAAACGCGCCGTTGTGCCTGAATTTCCGGCATATAATTCATTCTCGCTTCCGATAAAACCTTTATGCCCCCTGCCAACAATTTCTATTTTATCTCCATTATCAATTATCGAAGCCCCTAATTCACTAAAACATTTTTTTGTTGAGAATACATCTTCGGAGTTAGAAAGATTATGAATTAAAGACTTTCCTTTCGCAAGGGAAGCCAACATCACTGCACGATGCGAAATGGATTTGTCACCCGGTAAAACTAATTCACCGGCGACATTTTTTATTTTTTCAAACTTCTTAATCATAGCTGCTTATTTATTTAAGCATCCATTCCTCTATCAAGGACATTTCTGCTGTTTTGTTTTTCTTGAATGGATAAAGTCCTTTAATTTCTCTCTGCCGCATTGCTTCATATAAAATTACTGCGGCAGCCACAGATACATTGAGACTTTGCACCATCCCATGCATTGGTATCATAAAATTATCATCAGCCAAGTTTTGAGCTTCGGAAGATACACCTCGATGTTCATTGCCAAGAACTATTGCAGTATTCTCAGATAAGTCAAGATCGTAAAGTGATTTTGATTTTTCAGTAATCGAGGATGCATAGATTTTAAATCCACGATCGTGTAGTTCATTATAACACTCAGCAATTGATTTGTATTTTTTACTTTTTACCCATTTAAAAGCAGATGCCGAAGATTTTTTACCAATACGCGGGAATTGTTCTTTGTTATAAACTAAACATATTTCTGGAATACCTACTGCATCACAGCTTCTGAATATTGCGCTAACGTTGTGAGGATCATGAATGTTTTCAAGGACAATATTAAAATCGAATTGTCTTGAAGCAGCAACTCTAAATATTTTTTGCTCACGGTTTTCAGTTCGGTTTGATTTCACTTTTTACTTATCAAATACAAGTTTATAAACAGTACTGTTATCTTCTTTTCTTGCTCTATCCAACTTCATTTTTTTTATATCAAGATTTAGATAAAATGCTGTCAAATCAAAAATCTTTCCAAGGACTGTATCTTCATCGTGCGCCCAGCACTCGCAGCCATTGATGGATGGAACTTCCGCAGTGAAACCGTCATTAGTCTTTTTTACAATTAGATCCAATACCATTTTTTAATAATTAGAATTAGAGGATAGACCGTTCATAATTTTTACACCTGAACTTGTGCCAAGCCGATCTGCACCTGCAGCTATCATTGCTTTTGCATCTTCCAAAGAACGAATACCTCCGGAAGCTTTAACCTTTAGAGAATCGCCAACTGCAAATTTCATTAAAGCGACATCGAGCAAAGTTGCACCACCCTTAGAAAATCCCGTCGAAGTTTTTACAAAATCAGCTTTGGCTTTTTTGCAAATCAGGCAGGCTCGAATTTTTTCTTCATCAGTTAAAAGACAGGTTTCTAAAATAACTTTGACAATTGAGTTAAATTTTTTTGCAGTTAGGACAACATCTTGAATTTCTTGCAGCACATATTCATCATCAAGTTCTTTTAATTTACCTACATTGATTACCATATCAATTTCCTCTGCCCCAGCCTTTATTGCTTCCTCAGCCTCAAAAACTTTTATTGTAGAAAGTGCAGCACCAAGCGGAAAACCAATCACAGTGCATACTTTCACATTGCTTTCTTTCAAAAGATCAAAACAGAATTCGGTATTGGATGAATTAACACAAACGGATGCAAAATTAAATTGAAGCGCTTCTTCACATAGAATTTTTATTTCATCCTTTGAAGCATCGGCTTTTAACAGGGTATGATCGATATATGAAGCAATATTTCTTACACTTAACTCATCAGACTTTTTATTTTCTGATTTGATTGAACTAAACTGAACTAAAAGATGATTTATTTCTTGTTCTGAAAATATTGTTTGTAGATTCATTTTTCACTCGCTGTTAAGAATGATTTGTAAGTATTACTTAGAAGCATTGCTATTGTCATTGGTCCTACTCCACCAGGCACTGGAGTTATGTATGATGATTTCCGAGAAACATTTTCGAAATCAACGTCCCCGACAATTCGATAACCTTTCGCTGAATTGGTATCCTCAATTCTATTTATACCGACATCAATGACCACACATCCCTCTTTAATCATATCAGCTTTTACAAACTCAGGCTTGCCGATTGCAGCGATAAGAATGTCAGCCTGCAAAGTAAATTGCTTTAAATCCCGGGCCGCAGAATGGCAAATCGTTACAATCGAATTTGCAAATTCTTTTTTCTGAATTAAAATATTGGCGATTGGTTTCCCAACAATATTACTTCTTCCAAGCACAACTACATGCTTGCCCTTAGTAGCAATATTATATCTCTTCAACAATTCTTGAATGCCGGCAGGTGTACACGGAATAAATGTGTCTTTACCAATAACGAGTTTTCCAACACTTACCGGATGAAATCCATCAACGTCTTTATCAGGTGAAATTGCTTCAATAACTTTATCTTCATTGATATGTTTTGGAAGCGGAAGCTGAACTAATATTCCATGAAAATTAATATCTGAATTATATTTCTCAACTGTTGAAATTAATTCAACATCAGAAATATTTTCAGGTAATCTTTCTACACGGCTCAACATGCCAATTTCTTCGCAGGCTTTCGCTTTACTCGAAACATAAATTTTTGAAGCAGGGCTTTCTCCAACCAGAATCGCTGCAAGTCCAGGAACTCTGTTTGTATCATTTTTAATTTTAGAAATTTTTTCTTTCAATTCATTTCGAATATCAAGAGCAATTTTTTTCCCGTCAATAAGAATCATATTGGATCAACTTTCAGTGAAAACATTTTTTTCAGAATATTTTTTTTGTAAATAATTTTTTAATGAATTATCTGATTCAATTTCTTTACAGAATGGATTGGAATTTTGCCATCCTGTTTTGTGAGTAGCACGATAATTTTCAATTCTTCTAATAGAAATTTCACAAAACACAGGATCAATATCAGCGCAAAAACATTTTCGATTTAGTAATTCCGAAGCAAGTAAGGTTGTTCCGGAGTGTGAGAAGAAATCTATCACAATATCATTTTCAGAACTGCTTGCTTGGATAATCCTTTTTACTGCTTTCAAAGGCTTTTGTGCGAAGCAGCCGTTTACATTTTCTTCCATTCGATAGAAGACTTGCTGAACATCCACCCAAACATTTCCCGCACGAATAAACTGTGAATTACTTCTTTCAGAATTTTCTGTTAACACTCCATGAATTTCTTTATAATACCCTTTCAATATTTTTGGTATGTCAGTGTACTCAGCATTTACGTCGAATTCTGGAGTGCCTTTGGTATAATACAAAAGTTCCTGACGAATAGACATCCAGTTTTTTTGAGTGCCGTAACCACGTTGATTCCGCATTGTGATAAAACTTCGGGAATGGAAGTCGGTCTCATACATCATGCTCATAAATTGCGGTAATGGTTGAAAATGATTTTTTTGATCCGCCCCCAGCCAAATGTACATCGAGCTGTTTTCAGCCAATGAAAACGATGTAGCGTTCACCCACCTTTTTGACCATTCAATAAAATTATCTAATTGTCTTTGATCGAAAGCAATAAAATTATATGGCGGATCGTGTAATGCAAGGGTAGATTTTTCTTCTCCCATTAATTTTTGTATTGATAAATCGTTTGTACAATCATCGCATAAAACTTTATGCTGCCTTAAAGTATCAATCCAGATATCACCACGTTTTAACCTGCAGTAAGGAAGTAAATAACTCTTTAGTTCTTCATCATCATCGAGTCTTGGCAGCGGAAAATTTTCCATAATCTATTCAGAAGATTTGGTGAACTCGGGGAAAAATATTCGTTCGATTTTTTTTGTCTTACCAGTATCCTGATCGACCGAAGCAAATATTCCACAAAGATGGACATCATTTTCAGCCGTTTCATACTTCTGAGGAGTTTGAAAAATGAATCTATTCAGGGCTGCTGCCGTTTTCATACCAATTACAGATTCGTAGGGTCCTGTCATTCCGACGTCTGTAATATAGCCGGTTCCCTTTTCAAGAATTCTTTCATCGGAAGTTTGTGTGTGTGTATGCGTGCCAAGCAATAGACTAACTCTGCCGTCAAGGTGCGCCGACATCGCAATCTTTTCAGCTGTAGCTTCAGCATGAAAATCAACAATGATAACTTTAGTTTCGTCCCTCAATTTAGTAAGCACCCAGTCAGCAGTGCGAAATGGACAATCAATACTCGCCATAAAAGTTCTGCCTTGTATATTCAGAACACCCACCTTGCCCTTCTTAGTTTGAGCTATATAATAACCATTTCCATAAGTGCCTTTTGGATAATTGCAAGGGCGAAGTGCTCGAGGTTCAGCTTTTAAAAAATCCTGCGACTGATGTTTGTCCCAGGTATGGTTTCCGCCGGTAATTACGTGCACTCCAAGATCGAAAAGAATTTTACCTTCTTTATCAGTGCATCCTTTACCATCCGAAGCATTCTCACCATTGGCAATAACAAGATCAGGTTTATATTTTTGAATTAATCCAGGCAGCCAGGTTTGAACAAAATTTAATCCCGGTTTACCGATGATATCCCCTATAAAAAGTATATTAATCACATTCATCTTTTGTTATTTTTGTTGTTAAATATATCTAAAATTGAAGTAAGAAAAAATTAGCTGCGATGTGTTATTAACCAAAATAATTTGATGGCAAAAAATAATATTATAAAGGTACTAACCGACACAGATTTTACTGTTGTGGATGTTGAAACGACTGGATTAAGCCCTTCAAATAATCGAATTATTGAAATAGCATTAGTCAAAAGCCGGGGAGGGAAGATAATAGATAACTTTCATTCATTTATTAATCCAGGTCGTGAAATTCCATATTATATCACTCAATTCACGGGAATAACTAATGACGATGTTTATGATGCTCCATTCTTTGAAGAAATTGCAGATGATATTGTTTCGTTCATAGGAAATTCAATTTTAACAGGACATAATTTACCGTTCGATAAAAGTTTTTTAAGAAGAGAATTATTAAGCATTGGGAAAGAAGATATTCCAAACAAACATCTCTGCACATTAAAAATTGCAAGACGCTTATATCCGGAACTACCGAGTAAATCACTCGGTTCTGTCTGCAAATATCTTGGAATCAGAAATAAAAATTCACATCGTGCTTTATCGGACGCACAGGCTACGGCAAAAATCTTATTCAAGATGATTGATAATCTTTACAATAATTTTGAAATCACAACGATTGATAAACTGCTTGATTTTCAAAAATCGCCTGATATAAAAAATAAAATAAAAATCAAAAAGTCACTCGCAGAGGATACTTCAACATTACCAAATGCACCGGGCATTTATTATTTTCTAAACAGTAAAGGAAATATTATTTATATCGGTAAAGCCAAATCCCTGCGTGACAGGCTTAAATCTTACTTTTCTTCATCAACACCCCGCAAATCAAAAAAAATAGTTCAACAAGCTTCACACTTAAAAATCCAGATTACCAATTCCGAACTGACCGCTTTGTTGTTAGAAGCTGAATTGATAAAACAAATTAATCCGAAACATAATTCGCAGTTAAAAAGATATGGAGATAAATATTTTTTAAGAATTACAAAAAATCATCAGGCACCGGCAATTGAAATTTCTAATTATTTTGATTTTGACGGTAATGATTATTTCGGATTATTTATTTCGAGGGAAAAAGTTGATTCGATCCGCGAAATGATCGATAAAACGTTCGCACTCCGAGAATGTACTGATAAAGATTTCTCGAAAGGTAAAAAATGTTTTCTTGCGGATATTGAAAGATGTATTGCCCCATGTGAAATTTCATGTAAGTCAGAATATTTTGAAGAGCTCGAAAAAGTTTATGAATTTCTCTACGGTAAGAATCAATTTGCGTTGAATCGCTTGCTTGGGAAAATGAAAAATTACTCCGAATCACTTCAGTTTGAAAAAGCTGCAGAGGTTAAATCTGTTATTGATTTGATTTTAGCACAGACTCATAAATCTTCTCTGCTTGCCGAACCTGTTAATTCTGCCAAAGTATTATTTGAAGTGAATGAAAAATTTGGAACAGATTATCTTCTTTTAATTGAAGGGAAAGTATTCGTTAAAAAATATGCAATCGAAAAAAGAGATACCTTTGAACAAGCGCTCGACGATTTTTTCTCGGGATCAATCCAAATTGATTCTTTCCCGACTGATGAAGATCTTGAAAAAATGAAAATTATTTTAAATTGGATTATTAAGAATCGGAATAAAGTTAAAATTTATTATTTGAAAAATTATGAAACTAAACATTTACTCTTTGCTGCGCTCCAAAACCATTTTACTAAAAATATACCTCCACCTGAATCTACGTTTGATATCAAAAATTTCATAACAGAAAATAATTTGGTTGAAAATGAATAACCTGAAAAGTCATCATCTGCTTCTTCCGATCTTAAATGATAAGAAATCCGGTTCTCAGGATTTACTAATAAAGGTCAATAATATTCTTTTGAAAAATATAAATCAGCCTGAATCTCTTAAAGAAATAATTGCAGTACTTATAAAATCCTTTTCTGAATTTCAGGTAATTAATTCAAGTTTAGTTAGGTACGAAAAACTATTACAGAAAAAACAATTTGGGCAATTAGAAAATTATTTGAAAGAATCGAGCCATTACTTTAAGGATACTTATCAGGCTATTTTCAAAAAACTCTATTCGTGCTATTCAAAATCCAACTTTATATTTACTTTGTCCAACAGCAGAACAGTTATAGAAGTTTTAAAACTTTGGAAACATCAGAATAAAAAAATAAAAGTTGTAGTGTGTGAATCGCGTCCAAAACTTGAAGGGAGAATCGCAGCAAAAGAATTAGCGTTAAACGATGTCAGCACATATTTGATCACTGATGCTATGATGGCAGGGTTTATTCAGAAAGCTGATTTAGTTTTGATAGGTTCGGATAAAATACTAATAGATGGAAGTGTGATTAATAAAACCGGCAGTTTATCCGCAGCAATAGCAGCCAAATATTATAAGAAGCCTTTTGTTGTGGCAGCATCAAAACAAAAAATATCGAAGCAAGTCAGCTACGAAGTAATAGAAGAAAACACCAAAGAAATATTTCACAAGAAAATAAATAAATTAAACTCGGTCAATATTTATTTTGAAGTAATACCCAAAAACCTAATAACAAAATTTGTTTCTGATTAAATAGAATTGCTATCAACGAGTTGCCTCGTTTTCCTGATAAATCTAACTGTCAGCATTGATGCAGATGATGCAAGACTAATTAATAACCCCACCCAAATACCGCTAACACCAAAGTCAAATACAAATCCAAACAAGTAAGCCGACGGTAGTCCTATTATCCAGTAAGCAATAAAAGTTATAAGAGTAGGTACCTTAACATCAGTAAGTCCGCGCAAAATACCAATACCGACAGCTTGAGCGCCATCGAAAATCTGAAATATTGCGGCAATAATTATTAATGAAGAAGCAATCAATATTACCTCATTATCTTTTATGTAAAGAGTTGGTAAATATTTATTCAAACTCATAAATACAATTCCAAATAACGTCATTAACGAAACTCCTAAAACTAAAGCAGTGATTCCAGCCGTTCTTACATTAACAAAATCTTTTTTACCGAGTGCATCGCCAACTCTAATTCCACCAGCTGAAGAAATTCCAAGCACAATCATAAATGAAATTGAAGCAAGGTTGATTGCAATCTGATGAGCTGCAAGCGGCTTTGTTCCAATCCACCCCACCATTACTACCGCAAATGAAAAAGCCCCCACTTCAAATAAATATTGAAATCCACTCGGCAATCCAAGCTTTAATATTTTTTTTATTGTTGGAAAATCAATCGAATGCACAACAGGCAGCATATTATAATTTCGAAAGTTGATAGAACGATTTGTATAAATAAATAATCCTACAGCCATAAAAATTCTTGACATGAGCGTAGCCCACCCGGCTCCATCAAGTCCCAGTTGAGGAAAACCAAGATTGCCGTAAATCAATAACCAATTAGTAAAAGCATTCACCAAGTTAGCTAGAATTGAAAAGTACATAGCGGGTTTGGTAAAAGACAAGCCTTCAATAAATTGTTTGTATGAATGGAACAAAAGTACCGGGATAATAGAAAGTCCCAATATCCTCGTATAAGAAGATGCTTGATTCACCACCTCCTGCGGCTGATCAAGAAATTGAATAAAGTATGAGATAATTACTATTACGGTTAATGTTATTAAACCAAAAATAATATTGACAAGAATAGATTGTTTAAAATACTTCTCACACTCTTTCTGATTTCCTGCACCGTTTGAAATTGCTACGAGCGGTGTAACTGCAATTGCGACTCCAAGGCTAACTATAAATATTACCATTGTCAAACTGTTCCCAAGCGATGCTGCTGCAAGCGGTGCTGCTCCAATTTCCCCCACCATTAGGCTATCGACAACACCCATCATCATAAACCCAAGTTGACCTATCATTACCGGATAGGCCAAAAGTATGGTTTCTTTTATATGTTTCGAATAAGAGAATTCTGTCAATTGATGTAAAAATTTTGATGCAATTTAAGAAATAATTAATCTTCTTAAAGATTGTACTTTAGAGTTAATAAATGGAGGGAGAGATCTTTTAGTGAATGAGGGAAATTAAATAAAATTAACCATTAATTTGAGTTGCTATTTTTTACAGAGGAAATATTCTCTTTTAGAAAATTTTTTTGAGTAAAATACAAATTATTGCGAGCACTTAGGCTATCTATCTGCCTTATCGAAAGCTTCTTTATTTTTTCCAGACCTAAACTATTAACCAAAAACGCTGAACTGTCTTTCTGTGCTTTGAAAATTTCAAGCGATGAGCCAAGAATTCCACCTAATAAAAAAAAGAATAACACTATCAGTCCAAATGTTTTCATATAAAATTTCCTAAAAATTTATTTAGAAAGAATTAACTTTTTTACTTCTTGCTTATTGCCAACTAAAATTTTGTAAAAATAAATACCTGATGCTAATTCTTTTGCATCAAATGTTACTTCGTGAGAGCCGCTTTCAAACTCGCCATCAACCAATTTGGTAATTTCCCTGCCTAACATATCAAAGATTGATAATTGTACGAAAGAGCGATTTTTCAATTCAAATTTTATTTTAGTCGAAGGGTTAAATGGATTCGGATAATTTTGATACAGGATAAAATCACCCGGCATTTGTTCAGCAATTGATTCTATATTTGTTAAATGACCTTTGTAAAGTTCAATAGTTCCAGCATCAGGAATAACCTGAACTCTAACGATAAAATTGACTCCATCAAAAAAAGAATTGTACAATGAAGTTGTGCTGCCTTGAATTAAAGTAATTTCATTCCAATTATCAGGAACAATTATATCAGCAGTTAAAGGTTGATTGTAAATCTCATTATTCAATGAATCAGTAAACTGGATTTGAATTTTATTATCAGTTGCGCTTAATAACTTGAAAGAATAAGAATCTCTCTCCTTCATATATTTTGTAACCTCGGCAACCGTGGCAACCCAAATTTTATTGTTGCTTTCCAGTTCTTTTATCCAACTGCACACTAGGTCAAACCATTCTGCTGCAACCGGCTCATACAGCCCATTTTGAATTGCTTCCTGCAATAACGAATACGGAAGTACTTCGTGAGTTTGCATGATTGCCCAATTGCTCTGTATTACGGCTGACTCTGCCCAATTCTTAAAATCCTCAAATTCGTCAAGGTCATCGAATAAAGAATCACGCGGGAGATCAAAAGTAAATGGAAAACTATTTAAGCCGAAATAGGCTAAATCAGATAGAGAATAAGAATTAGACTCAGGTCCCACAGCCCTTGCTGATTGATAAAACAAACTTGTAAAATAATCCACGACGCTGTCATGTTGTGAATAAGGGTAAGCAAAAGTAGTACAATTTTTACTTGGCAGTTTAGAATTAATAATCTGTTTAGACTGATACAATTCGAATAACAATGAACCCTCCAACAAAGTATCTCCAATCTGCAGGTCAAGAAAATGGGGGTGGGTCATAGAATGCGATCCAATTTCATGACCAGAATCAGAAATTACGGTAAATTCCCGCCAACTTCCATAACGCCAAATACCTGGTAATGAATCGGTTACATAAGGCGGAATTAAATAAAATGTTCCTTTAAATCCATATTGTTCAAGTATAGGAAATGCAAATGTGTATTGGGATAATAATCCATCATCGAACGAAAAACTAAAAGCAGATGATTTATCATCCTGCCATCTTTTAACATCAACCTGCCCGATAAATGTAGTATCAGCACGAAGCAATGATTCAGGAATTAAATTTTTATATGGAATATTTGGCAGAATACTTGCCTGAGATATAATCAAAGAAAATAATATTATTTTTAATCGGTTACACATTAAATTTCTTATGTTTAAATGGTTTAGAGAACACGATTTATGCCACAAACTTAAACAAAAGCAACTTAAATATCTCGAAAATTAAATTCTTATGCGTCCTTTCAGGTGAGAATAATTTCAAAAAAGTACAAGCAATAAAAAGTGAACCATAAAGAAACATCTTCGATTATACATATTTTATTAAATTGAGGAGTAAAGAAGTGTTGAAAATCAGCGGAGAGAGAGGGATTCGAACCCTCGGACCGAAAAAATCGGTCAACGGTTTTCGAGACCGCCCCGTTCAACCACTCTGGCATCTCTCCGATAAATTATTTTACTTATTAAATATACACTGTTGAAAGTAATATTATCAACGCACCAAATATAAAATTACTTAAAACTAAAACCGTATGATTTTTTAACATTTCGCCAAAAATTGCATGAAAAGATAAATAAATAAATCCGCCTGAAATATGAGCGAGTAAAATTCCCATTAACAACGGACTAACCCCTTCCTGTAAAAAGTAAACCCCAACTACTCCACCTATCACTGTGGTAACTTCAACTAAAGCTACGTATAATAAAACTTTAATTTTGGAATAACCTGCTCCAAACATCAAAGAGGCTAATGCGAGACCTTCGGGAAATTTATGAATCAGTATTGCAACAAAAACAGAACTTGCTTTGTCAAAATGTTCTGCACTGGTGGTAATGGCAATACCATCGAGAAAGGAATGGAATGCCAATGCGGTAAATAGAGTAAGAAATATTTCGGAAAATTTCTTCGTTGTTTTTTCATCAAAGTGAGATGCCGAGCAAGCCGGACAAACGTGAGAATAATATTTACTAATAAAAAAAAATAAAAGATAGCCTGATGAAATACTAATTAATACTTCGATTAATGAAATACTATTTCCTGCTTCAGGAAGCAGCGCAAAAAGTGCAGCACCCATTAACGCACCTGCAGAAAAGGAAATCAAACTGCACAACCTCCGATGGTTAAGTTTAATCATCGTGGTAAAAGCTGCTCCAGAAATTGCAGATAGGAATGCAATTATCGGCTGAACAAGAAATGGAATCATTATTTAGATAATTGAAATTTTATTAGTTTGAAAATAACTCTCCAAACTTATTTCCCCAAATCGTGGCGAATTTTTGGTAGGCTAAACTTAAATAATTATATTTACAGCCTTAATTGGAGAGGTGCAAGAGTGGTTGAATTGGCTACCCTGGAAAGGTAGTGTATCCGCAAGGGTACCGTGGGTTCGAATCCCACCCTCTCCGCCAATAATCTTACTCATCGCAACTTCAAGTCCTTATAGAAATATTTACCAAATCATTTTAACTTTTTTGTGAATGTAAAAGCAATAAAATTGTTAAAATGTTTATTTAGTCTTTAATTATTTCTTATAACATTTCCTTCATAATGAAAATGAAATATTCAGTTATCTATACACTCTTTTTGTATTGCATTTTCATCCCCCATAATTTTGCACAGAAACAATTAATACTACGCGATGGGATTAATTCTTACTCTGTTAATTCATTTATCTATACGTTATTTGACAGCACAAAACTACTCACCATAAAAGAGATTTCGAGTAATTATGTGTCAAGTGAATTTAAAATCCTGAGTAAGGAACAGACTAATTTAGGATATCGCTCCGAAGCAATTTGGCTGCGGTTTACTATCAGGAATGAATCTAAGAAAACGAATTGGCTGCTAAGTTTAAATTCTTCTGGCATTGATAAGGCGATTCTTTTCACACCATTAAATAATGGAAGATTTAAGAAAGATAAAGCCGGGCTAATTTTTCCAAGAGAAGCCCGGGAAAACAATAGCCGTTTTATAGTTTTTCAAACCAATATAAATTCACAGGAAACCAAAACATATTATATTCGAATCGAATCTGAAAAGCCTATTCAACTCAACCTGGAAACCTGGCAGCCAAATATGTTTTTTGAGAAAGGGCAAAATGAGTATATAATCCTTGGTTTATTTTATGGTGGTCTTGTAATGATGGCTATTTATAATCTTTTCCTTTTCTTCTCCATAAAAGACATCAGCTATTTTTTATTTTCACTTTTCGTATCATCAGTTTTGTATTATCAAGGTAATGTGGATGGGATATATATTCAATATTTTACACCGGATAATCCTCAGTATAATTTAATTTCTGCTAATATTTCTGCTGCTTCTGTCTCATTTTTTGGATTACTCTTCGTAAAAGAATTTTTACAGCTAAACAAATATTCCAAGTTCTTAAATCGGTTGTGTTTGATTTTAATATATTCCATCGGATTGGATGTTTTAATGATCATAATTCTACAAGTTAGTAGTTCAATCTTTACATCACCTATTGGAGCAATTTATATTATTTTTTCTTTTGTAGCCGGCGTATATTGTTTTAAAAAAGGGAATAAGAATGCAGTCTTTTTTTTATTAGCATCATTCTTTTTTTTAGCAGGCATTTTATTTAGAGTTTTAAACGTTTTTGCAATTATTAATGAATCATTCTTATCTGAGTATGGGATGCAAATAGGAATTTTAATTGAAATGACTATTCTATCTTTTGCTCTTGGCGATAGGATTAATTCTATAAAGAGAGAAGAAGACCTAGAAAAAGCATTAATCAGAAGCAGGATCGCAAGTGATCTTCACGATGAAATTGGAAGTAATCTCAGCAGTATATCAGTCTCAAGTCAAATCATTAAAAAGAGTGCACATCTAAATTCAGATGAAAAAAATATGCTCGAAGAAATAATTTTAACTGCCCGAGAATCTGCTGATTCAATACGCGATATAATTTGGTTTATAAATCCTGACCACGATAACCAGGAAGATTTAATTCTGAAGATGAGAGATACCGCAGCAAAAATGCTCAATGGTATTGATTATTCATTCATTATGGATAAAGCGGGAAAAATTAATATTAAGGATCTGAAGATCAGGAAAAATTTATTTTTAATTTATAAAGAAATTTTAAATAACATTGTCAAACATTCTAAGGCAACGAAAGTTATAATTTCTCTAGAAGAAAAATCTAATTATATTTATCTAAGCATAATGGATGATGGAATTGGATTTGATGAAACTGAGGTAGTATTAGGTGATGGTATCAAAAATTTAAAACAAAGAGCTAAAGCAATAAATGGATTACTGGAAATTAAAAGCAAACCATCTTTTGATACTACTATTACTTTAACTGTAAAAAATAATTGAGTTATGAATTGGTTTACTAGGTTAGTTGGGTTTCAGAAAAAATTATCAATCTTTCAGATCAATTAATGATCCAAATTAATTTATGGCGAAAGAAGAAAATTCGTTGGATAAGATCACTCTTTGGATGATCGAGGATAATAATCATTATCGACGAACTATATTTAAACTAATAAACCAGTCCACAGAATACGCTTGCCGATTTGCTTTTTCATCCTGTGAAGAAGCTTTCATTAAGCTGAATCAGGAAGCACCACCAGAAATTATTTTATTGGATATAGGCCTTCAAGGAATGAATGGAATTGAGGGAATCAAAGTATTGAAAAAAATTAGTCCATCAACTCAAATAATTGTCTTGACAATTCACGATGATGATAATTCTGTTTTTGAAGCACTTTACTACGGTGCCTCTGGATATTTACTAAAAGATTCACCGCCTGAAGGCATTCTTGAAGCTATTAAAGAAGTTAGGTCGGGTGGTGCCCCGATGAACTCGCAGATTGCCCGAAAAGTAATTGATCGATTCAAACAGTTGAATCCGCCTCAAGGAAATTATGGGTTAACTGAAAGAGAAAAAGAAATATTGAGTTTGCTTATAGATGGATTAAACAAAAGTCAAATTGCTGAAAAATTATTTATAAGCTTCCATACTGTAAATACTCACATCAAAAATATTTATGAAAAACTTCATGTTCACTCAAGAAGTGGAGTGATTTCTAAAGCCTTTAAAGAAAAATTGATCTGATTAACCCCTTTTGTTTTCTTCCTTAAAATACCACGAACGTGCGATTGATTAAAGCTAATTAAAATATCATCATGCATATCAAATATATGCATTTTGATTTAATAAATTTTAGAGGATAGCTTTATGAAAAACATATTTTTTTATGTTTTGTTTTTTTTACTTTCGATTTCAATCACTGCACAAACTAATTATTATGTCTCATCTTCTCTTGGAAGTGATGATAATGATGGTTTGTCACCAGTTAGTGCATTCCGTACGCTCTCACACATAAATATTTTGGCTGAGACTGGTACATTTCAGGGGGGAGATTCAATTCTCTTCAAAAGAGGAGATGAATGGAAAGGAGAAATTCTAATATTTGGAGAAAACGTAGATGGAGAATTTGATGATCCAATTACATTAAGCTCTTTCGGTAATGGAGCTAAACCAATATTTAACGGGGAAAATAAGTTTTCTAACATTGATTCTTCGATTTCTATTGGAATATCAATTAGCTCGCCCAATTTTGTCATATCCAATATAGAGATAATGAATTATTCCAAGGATGGCATTCATGCAGATGTTGGATCAGCTAAAATTCTTAATCTGTTTATTGATAGCGTTTTTATTCATAATACAGGCAGCACATATTTCACATACGTATATGGAATTTACACTGAAGGTAAAAATGCAAAGATTTTAAATTCATTTGTCACAGAAACTTATAACGATGGTATATTTATGCTTGGCGCAAACTGTGAATTGGGATATTCGAGAATAATTAATGCTGGTAGCGGTCCAAGAGGAGATGCTTTACAACTAAAGTACGCGGATAATTTCTGGGTTCACGATAACATTATGACTAGTAACGATTTGGATCATGGAATAGCCATAACCAAACAAAGAGAGGGAGAGGGAGAACCGGAATTTATCGGTGGAATATTTGAACGAAACTATTGCGAAGGTAATTTATGGGGTCTGGATGTGGGTGGTTATGGAACGATTGTGCGTCATAATCAATTTATTTCAAATAGAGCTTATGGTTTAAAGATAAGAGGTCATTATGTCAAAGCTTATGATAACTTCATTAAAAACACTGAACAGGGAATTGCATTAGGCACACCCTGGGTTACCGGTTTAGTAGGTCATATTGAATTATACAACAATACAATTGTTAATACCTCTGAATTTGCACTGCTGCTTGCGGATTTTATTGATACAGTTTACGTGAGTTACATGAATAATATTTTTACAGAAATAAATGGCGTCGGAGTAAAAAGAAGCCGCAATCATTTCTTAGTTCCAAAACAATGTGATTATAATTTGTTCTACCCTGACGATAAGCCGGGATTATTCATTTCGGAACGCGACAGTTTTTCAACTTTAAATCAGTGGCAATCATACTCAGAAGCAGATTTACATTCTATATCAGGTGACCCTCAATTAATGCGAGAATATTATCTCGATTATTCATCACCGGCTATTAACGCAGGTTTAAATTTGTCTTATTTGGAAAGTAAAGTATATAACATTGACATTTCTGGATACTTCAGACCTGACAATAGTATTTGGGATGTGGGAGCTTGCGAATTTTCACAAAGTGTTACTACCACCAGATCTAAATTTGGAGAAACAGAAATTAAAATGAATAGTGCAGGGAGCTATGGTTTGCCTAATAAATTTGAACTCTCACAAAATTATCCAAATCCATTTAATCCTTCTACCAATATTCAATATTCAATTAGCAGCAGGCAATTTGTGACTCTCAAAATATTCAATTCACTTGGCGAAGAAATAGAAACTTTAGTAAATGAATTTC
>DAOLIQ010000069.1:0-18209 GCA_035328465.1 Ignavibacteriaceae bacterium
AAAATATCTTGTTCAAATATTTAGAAAATATTTTAAATCACCAAATTAAATTATGTTAACATTTAACTAACTTTTTTGCCTTAGTTTTGTAAATAAAACTTAGCTTTAAGAAAAATAATTGTCAACGCATTAATTATCGGAAAAATTTTATGAAACTCGCAACTCTCTGTTATGTAATTGATAAAAAAAATCAAAAAACTTTAATGATATTCCGCAATAAAAAACCAAATGACTATCACGAAGGAAAATGGAACGGTCTGGGGGGTAAGTTCGAGCAGGGAGAATCACCAGAAGAATGTGCAGTTAGAGAAATTGAAGAGGAGAGCGGACTGAAAGTTAAATCGATAAAAATGAAAGGCTTCATAACGTTTCCAATGTTTGATGGTAAAGATGATTGGTATGTTTTTCTTTTTACTGCTGATGATTATGAAGGCAAATTGATTGATTCTCCCGAAGGATCTTTGGAATGGATACTTAATGATAAACTTTCAGAAATAAATCTTTGGGATGGGGATAAAATATTTATTCCGTGGCTGTACGAAGAAAAGTTTTTTAGTGCAAAGTTTAATTATGTTAATGGAAAGTTTGTGGATTACCAGGTAAGCTTTTATTAAGGCAAAGTAGAACTCAAATAATTCAATAAAACGAATTAAAAGGATTTTTGATTTTCTCAATTGAACTCATAAAGTGCTGCACAATTTTGAATAGCATTAAATGTCCATCTAAAATGAGTTCGTAAATTACTCAAATGACTGAAGCATTTTAGGATAGATAATAACCTTCACACTTTATTAAACCTACCAGAGGTTTTTTTATGTTTGAATCTGATAATATAATTGGAAATTACTTTAATGATTAATCAACTTGTTTCTCTTCGTGATAAACTTTCGGCAGGTAAAACTGCCTACGACAAAAATGAATTAGACTTGCTCGCCGTTCAATTTGATTCCATTCTTAAATCAGTCGTTAACCACATTACCAAAGAAATTGACGATGAACTAGTAATTCAACTTAATGAAGTTTTTCATTTAACACTTGTTTCCGGCTTCAGCAGAGATTTTTCAAACACTCTTGATAAAGAAATATATTTTCTACTTGGGAAAATGCTTGAAAAATCTCTTTCGTTAAAACCTGATAACCATGAATATAAAAAGATTACGTATTATTATTTAGATTTGTTTCGCTTCTCTTCCTTTCTGCAAAAAATCTATGACGAGCAGCGCTGGAATGATCTTATAGCCGGGTTGATAAAAAAAAGTAATTTTAATTTATTCCAACTGTTTCATCAAAGGCTCGAAATCTATCCTGACAAAACATTATTTAAAATAATTCGCGGCAATACAGAGACAAATTTTTCATGGCAGTCCTGCTCGATATTGGTTGATAATTATTCTTCTGCATTAATTCAAATCTTTTATTCCATCAGTGAAGAAAACCCCAAGGTGGCATTCTTACTTGAGAACGGAATCGAAATGGCGCTGCTTGATATTGCTTGCCTAACTTCCGGGATAGTGAACGTTATGATTCCAGCAAACTCAGTCCGTGAGCACATTATTTATATCTTAAATAAAACTCAAGCGAGCATCATTTTTATTGAGGATGAAAAGCAACTATTAAAAATCAAATCAATCAAGAAAGAATTAGTATACCTTAAAAAAGCCATATTAATGAACGGCATTTGCAGCGAAGATTGGGTCGTCTCCTTTGAAGAATTTCTCGATTCCAATAAAGTTGATAAATCTTTATTGAAAGAAAGAAGAAATGAAATTGACATCAATGACCTTGCTACAATAATGTTTACTTCAGGAACAACAGGCGAACCGAAAGGAATTATGTTTTCGCAAATGAATATTGTTTATAAAAGATTTTGCCGCGCACTCGCAATTCCTGAAATAGGGGAGGGTGATAAATTTCTCGCTTATCTTCCACTGTTTCATACATTCGGGCGATATTTTGAAATGCTCGGCAGTATTTTCTGGGCTGCCGAATATGTGTTTATGGAAAATCCATCTGCGGAAACTATGATTGCAAATATGAAACAGGTAAAACCAAGTATCTTTATCAGCATTCCTAAAAAGTGGATTGAACTTTATGAAATAATCTGTTCGAAAGTTAATATTGAGACCGATTCGGACGAAACTATATTCAAAACAATTACTGAAGTTACAGGTGGATATTTAAGGTGGGGGCTTTCAGCGGCTGGTTTTTTGCCGTCAGATATTTTTCAGTTCTTTCAGAAATACGGGATTGAATTAATGAGCGGTTTTGGAATGACTGAGGCAACCGGCGGGATTACAATGACCCCTCCTCATAAATATAAAATCAATTCTCTTGGGAAAGCATTGCCCGGTATTGAGATTAAACTTAGTGATGACGGTGAATTGCTCATCAGAGGCGATTATGTGATGACCGGATATTTCGGTGAAGAGCAATCCGAGACTTTCTTATCCGGTGGATGGCTGCCGACCGGCGATGTGATGCAAATGGATAAAGACGGCTTTATTGAAATAATTGACCGTAAAAAAGAGATTTATAAAAATGTGAAGGGGGAAACAATCGCTCCGCAAAAAATTGAAAATTACTTTCGCGACTTCGAAGCCGTTCAACAAGTATTTCTTGTTGGTGATCATAAACCATTCAATACGGTTCTTATCTATCCAAACTATGAACAACAAAATATTAATCTTGGTAAACTAACTGCACAACAAATTCAGGAATATTTTTCCTCTCTGATTGTCACAGTAAATAAATTCTTGGCTCCGTTCGAAAGAATAATTGATTTCAGATTAATTGACCGTCCATTTTCTGCTGCGAACGAAGAACTTACGCCAAAAGGAACATTCAAAAGAAGAGTAGTTGAAAATAACTTTTCCCAGATAATTCATTTGATGTATGAAAAAGATTTTACTGCTGTCACAGTCAATAAAATCGAGGTTAAAATTCCAAATTGGTTTCTTCGTGAGCGGGGCTGTTTAAGCCGTGATGTCCGCATTAAAAATAATTCCATAATTATTTCTGATATTTCACTTGAGATCGCACTGATTGAAAATCTTACAGACACAATTATCAAAATTGGTGATTACTTTTATAGTTCAACTTCAGTGCAAATTGATTTGCAGGATATTTTGGTTAACCCTATCCTTTGGCTGGGCAACAAATCCATCACCGATTTTTCCGGTGACTCTGTTTATAGTTGGTACCGACAAAATAAGCAAAGCAGTAAAATTTTCTTTTATGCTCCCGATAATAAAAATGAATTATCTATTGATGAGAAAGTAGATTTTGAATCAGCAAAATCTGTTAATGAAATCAGTCTAAGAACCATTCATCTTGCATTGCGTCATATTCAATCTAAGGATGAAGCAAATAATAAAGCAGGCGTTGATTATTTAAGATTAGTATTGAACGAAGAATCAGCAATGTACAAAAAAATTATTGATGATGTTTTACTTCGTTATAATTTAGTTTCAAATTTAACAGCCCGCCGAGAGCTCTTTAAATTAGGCATTGAAAAATTAAAAGGTGATCAATTAAAATCCCTTTTTCAAAAATATCTCTCTGAAGATTCCTCAATAATAAATAAAGATGTAATTACTGCATATTCCAAATTTATTCGCGGCGATGATGAACTTGAAAAAGTTGAAGAACTTACCGAAGAAGAAATAGTAAAATTTAATACCGGCAAATTAATTGATGAAACTTGTATCCCCGTTTTGTTTGAACTACTCTGTAATTATGGAATCGACCATCCGGCAAAGTTTAAGAGTCTAAGGCAATTTTTCGTAAAACATAAATTAAACAAATCAAATACACCTGTCTCTGAACTTGCGGAAAGATACCAGTTGAAGTTGCGTGAAGGATTCAGAAAGTGGCTGGGTGTTAACCAGCGCGTTGCAGTTGATCCTGAGACGGGTGAAGAATATTCCTGGTCGGAAGTAATTATTCTCGAAGAAGAAATGGATATACACGACCGCACGCGGATAAGTGAAGTGATTATAGAAACAAATATGCTGCGGGAAGCTATTTTTCTTTTTTCGGGCGGAACACGCGTCGGACTAAATGATCTACCCCCGGGGGGAATTTGGGTGAGTAAACTTTATGATTTCAGCGTTAAAGTCGTGTTTCGTATTTCTGTGCAAACAAGATATTACGGCTCGTTTGACATTATGGTTACTATCAATAAAAACCTTCCGGACGAAATGCTGCAGGAAGAAATCAATTGGTTAATTCTTGCCGGCTCAAGATTTTTTGTTCAGGAATTGGTGGATGATTTCGGCGGTTACTGGGAAGATTACGAAACCTGGAGCCAAAAGTTTATTCCCGGTGATACAGTTGAAAAATTTTTACAGAGAGAACTAAAAAGAAATGTACCTCAATCGGAAATCAGACTTTATTATCTGTGGCAATTTTTCGTTTGGAATGCTTCAGCAGCTTACATAAATTTTTGGCGGTTGTCTAATTATAAATTAATTCTTAGCGAACCCACCGCTTCTAACATTATTATTCCACCCCATGATTATCAAAGCGGAACAAGATTTGTTTCGCTTTCCAACAGGAAAGATTTTATTGATGTTTTTGATATGACAGAAAATTTTTTCAACCGTTTTGTAATTCCTGTTCAAACTCAATACCCCTTCCTCAGTCAATTGAAAATATGGAACTTCTTCTTTTCCGGGATCATTAATGCTCTTGGCGAAAAAACGGGGTTGAACATTCTCGATGATTTACTTTCTTCTTTCATTAATGAAAAATATGACATAATGGTAATTTCAATTTTGGAAGAATATATATCTAATGTTAAACAGAATGGCTTTATCCCAAAACAATTATTTTTTGCTGTTAAAAGATTTTTACGCTGGATAGAACTGAATCAGAATGCCTCGCTGAATGCACAGGCTGAAACTCTTTATGATATATTTGAAACATACAGTCTTCCTGACCTTGAAAAAACTTATCCTGCAACACGAACAAAATTATTTCTTGAAACTTGTTTTGCTGATTCAGATCAAAAACTAAAAGAAGCGCTGAATAGACTAGCACAAAAGCAGCGAAGCAAATCTTTGTCCAAAGAAGAATTGATATCTGAAATATCAGAAGTACAAAATCAGAATGTACTTTCCGAAAAGGACAAATTCTTCCTCGCACGACTCAGTTACCCTCATCTCAAACCAACCGATTCTGCTGCATTGATGCACCTCAAAGCAGATGGGGTTCAACAGGCAAACCTTGTAGTCAAGTTTGAGGATTTGGATGGAAATAATTTTTTTATCAGAAGCCCGGTTTCACCAAAAGAAATTTCAAAACTTCATCAACTTTTCATTGAGGCGAATTTAAACGTTCACTTCCGTCCCGAACATCAGTTTCTCGCTGCAATATCAGATCGCGGATTTATTATCGGCGGACTATTTTTCAGCAGACAGGATGCAGAGACTGTTTCAATGGAGAAGATTTGCGTTTCGAGTCGTTACCGCCGAAAAGGTATCAGCGAGGCTTTAATGAATGAATTATTTAATAGAATGAAAAGTGAAAATTATAAATACGTAACTACTGGTTTTTTCAGGCCAGAATATTTTTATCGCTTTGGATTCAAAATAGAAAAAAAATATTCCGGACTAGTAAAAGAACTAATCTAAACTTTTTAAGCATTTCGTTTTTTTTAATTACGAAGATTTATTTAGCTTGCCAATAAAGCAAAATCATTTAATAAATTTTTAAGGAGTATTTCATGCACAGAGAAATCCACAAATGGTGGAGTCCGAACCTAAACAAGGAAATGGAAATTGTAGTTTATGGTCATTATGGTTACGCTCTGCTGATGTTTCCAACCGCAGCAGCAGACTACCTCGAATACGAAAGATTCAATCTTATTGATACAATAGCGGACTTCATTAACAAGGGAGAGGTAAAAGCATTTTCGATCAACAGTATTAATAATGAAAGCTGGCTCAACCGTAACATGCATCCCGAGCACAAAGCAATTCGTCATCAGCAATACAATAAATATGTAGAAGAGGAAGTTGTTCCGTTTATCATTAACCATTGCAGGGGATATGTTCCAATTGTAAATACCGGTGCTTCGCTTGGAGCCTTACATGCAGCTAATATGTTTTTCAGAAGACCTGATCTTTTTGCCGGAGTTATTGCTATGAGCGGAAGCTATAATTTAAAAGATTATACTAAAGGGTATTATGATACAAATTGCTATTTCAATTCGCCTGTTGATTACCTAACTAACCTTGCCGATGAAAATATACTTTCGAATCTTCGAAACCGAAGTATTATTATTGCTTCCGGTCAGGGTGATTACGAAAACCCTAATGCAAGTAAAGAATTATCTAACATCCTCAACTCAAAAGGAATTAAGCATTGGCTTGATCTGTGGGGTTATGATATGCCGCATGATTGGCCTACCTGGCGAAAAATGCTTCCTCATTTTCTTAGTCATATAAATGTTTAAATTTCAGTTTAGTGAAATGAATTGGAATGATTATCTATCGGTTAAAAAAAATAAAATTGAATTTTCCTTAACAATAATTTTTCTAACTATTTCACTTTTGTCTTTAACAAACTTTCTTCAATATGCGGAATCAAGAAACGGAGCTGTCCTTGATGATGCTTTGCTTTCTCTTTTTAAGCCGGTTGATTTAACATGGTTTACTTTTTCGTTTATTTATCTTTCTTTGATAATTGCTGTTGCCTATCTAATTAAACACCCGGCAAGGTTGGTTTTTGCTTTTCAAGTTTATGTTTTAATTATCGCTTCAAGAACTTTAAGCATGTATTTACTTCCGCTAAACCCGCCGGTCGGGATTATTATTTTAAATGATCCTTTTGTTCAACTATTTGGGACGGGGAAAATCTTAACTAAAGATCTCTTCTTTTCCGGACATACGGCAACTTTACTATTGCTTGCAATCGTTTCACCGAATAAAAAATTGAAAATTTTATTTTTTATATCCACCATCCTCGTGGCATTCTTTGTTCTTGCACAGCATGTTCATTACACCATTGATGTTGTTGCCGCACCCGTTTATGTGTATGCTTGTTATAGTTTTGCTTTGTTTATAAGAAATAAAGTTCACTTAAATGACATCAACGACGCAGGATATTAAATGGAAGAGCACATAAATATAAATGATGTTTCAAAATTTATAGCAAAGGAATTTGAAAAGGATGGAACAAATTCTCTTATCCCCTTTTTTGATACACAATCCAAAAATGAATTTAAAAAATATCTTACCGAAAGATTATCCTATCTTATTGATAATAATTTTGAACTATTAGTAAATACCCTTTACAGAATTGATGTTAGTGAAGAAAAATTGAGCAAACTATTTTCAGGTGATAATCGCGAACATATTCCTTCTAAGTTGGCAGATTTGATAATTGAAAGACAAATTCAAAAAATAATCCTCAGGAAAAAGTACAAAGACAGGGGGTTTCAAGAAATTAATGAATAAGCATGGATGCGCAATACAAAACGATTACTTCCCTTCTATTAAAGTAAAACCTAATTTATTAAAGCTGTACTCTGGCCATCTGAAATGTATTAAAAAGTAGATCATCTCCTTATGAAAATAAATGATTTGTGAAAACGATACTTAAAAAATATAAACATATTATCTGGGACTGGAACGGAACTCTATTTAACGACGTTAATTTATGTTGCGACATCATCAATAATATTTTAATTGAAAATGATCTTTGCCCGCTTTCGATTGAGAGATACAAAGAGATTTTCACTTTTCCGGTTAAAGAATATTATAGAAAAGCAGGACTGGACTTTGAAAAGATTTCCTTCGAAGAACTTGGTAAACAATTTATGGACGAGTACGAGAAGCGAAAATTAGAATGTAAGCTATATGAAGATGCAGATAATTTTTTAAATGAAATTTTGAAAATGAATATTGAACAATCAGTGCTTTCTGCCTACTCGCAGAAACCATTAGAGAATTTAATAACTCATTATGGAATAAGAAAATATTTTATTGGGTTTGCGGGGTTGGACAATATTTACGCAAATGGAAAAGTTGAACTTGGTAAACGCTGGGTAAAAAAACTTAATCTTCAAAAGGGAGAGGCTGTTCTGATCGGTGATACTCTTCACGATTTTGATGTTGCAAATGAAATTGGCGCCGACTGTATCTTGATTGCAAATGGTCATCAGCAAAAAGAAATTCTGCTGAATTCCGGTACACAGGTTTTAGATTCATTGAAAGATCTTATTAATGGAAAATAATCATCAAATAAAGTCAAGTATTTCTGATCTGTCCGTTACTTTTAACAATCCATTTATAACTTGTAAGTTCCTCCAAAGCCATAGGTCCTCGCGCGTGAAGTTTCTGCGTACTAATTCCAATTTCTGCACCAAGCCCAAATTGAGCACCATCAGTAAATGCAGTAGAAGTATTTGCGTAAACAGCGGCAGCATCCACACTCATTAAAAATTCATCTGTGTTTTTTTGATTTTCAGAAATAATCGCCTCACTATGTTTTGAGCTGTATTCTGAAATATGATCTAGAGCTTCCTGTAAATTAGAAACTGTTTTCACTGCCATTTTATATGAAAGAAATTCTGTCCCGAAATGTTCGGCTCTTGCATGAAAAAGTTTGTCGGCAGGATAATTATTATTTAGATAATTATATGCATTTTCATCCGCATAAATTTCTACGTTTGAATCCCCAAGTATTTTTGCAATTGATGGCAAGTCTTTCAATCTTTTTTTATGAATAATAAGACAGTCAAGTGCATTACAAACACTTACCCTTCGTGTCTTTGCATTGTGTATTATCGCCTTTCCTTTTTCAAGATCTGCGAATTCATCAAAATAAGTATGAACAATCCCTGCCCCGGTTTCAATAACAGGAATTTTTGCATTTTGTCTAACAAAGTCAATTAGTTTTTGTCCGCCTCGAGGAATGATAACATCGATGTAGCCAATAGCATTAAGCATTGCTTCAGTCGCTTCGTGAGAAGCAGGCAGAAGATTTACAGTTTCGGAGTCAAGTTGGTGTTTCACTAAAATATCTTTTATAACAGAGATGATAGCAGCATTTGAGTTGATTGCATCACTACCCCCTTTCAATAAACAAGCATTCCCGGATTTGAGGCAAAGAGAAAAGACATCGAAAGTGACATTTGGTCTTGCCTCATAAATAATGCCCACCACCCCAAGGGAAACAGTAATTTTCGAAACAGATAAACCATTTGGCAGGATTTTGTTTACTAATATTTTCCCCAGAGGTGAAGAAAGCTTTGCAACATTTCGAATGTCATTTGCGATAGCTGTAATTCTTTCTTTAGTAAGCTTTAACCTGTCATATTTAGGATCTTTTTTATCCATCAGACTAAGGTCCTTCATATTTTCATTCAAAATGAAAGAGGCTCTTGAATCAGCATAGTCGGCAAGATCAGTAAGGAGCAGGTTTATTTTATCATAATCAACCAAACGTAATTTTCTGCTTGCTTGAAGCGTCTTTGAGAATATAGAAGTGTATTCGTTCATAGATAAAAGTTTTATTATGAAAAAGATTTATTAATAAAAAGATAGTCATAATGAATTAAGGGCTTTAGCTTTTTTTGACCCATTAATTGCAAAGTTTTTTCAGACGAAAAGTTGGACATTCCCCACCCAATAAAATTGTTTTCCCCGTCAATAATTTTAATTATATCACCTCGTTGAAAATAACCGTCAACATTGTGAACACCTATCATCAGCAAGCTGATGGCCTTATCGGAAAGCAGAGCTGACTTGGCGCCGTCAGTAACAGTCACACTTCCTTTTGAAAAATCCTTAGAGTGAGCCAGCCATTTTTTAATTCCTGAAGTTTTTTTATGAGCAGGAAAAATCGTTCCGGTCTGAACGCCATTAAGAATATCAAGAATAACATTCTCTTTTCCGCCGTTCGCAACGTGAACATTTATTCCGATACTTGTTAACCTGCTAGCAATGTGGCACTTGGTGATCATTCCCCCCCTTCCAAAAGTAGATTTACCCGAGTTTACAAACGAAGTAAAGTTGGTTGTATCAGGTGTGATAACGGGAATAACTTTGGCGTCAGAATTTTTCGGATCACCGTCGAATATTCCATCAACACTTGTTAACAATATCAATGCTTCAGCACTTACCATTGATGCAATCAATCCTGCAAGTTCATCATTATCCGTAAACATTAATTCAGTAATTGAAATAACGTCATTTTCGTTTACGATTGGAATAACATTATTCTGCAGCAAAACTGAAATACAGTTTTGCATGTTAAGGTAGTGGTTACGGTCGCGAAAATCTTCTTTGCTTACCAATACCTGAGCGCAAATCAGGTTATGCTTTTCAAAATATTCCTGGTACTTTGTGATGAGTTTTATCTGTCCAATGGACGCAAGCACCTGTCTCTTGGAGACAGCGTCATAATTATCAGGCAAAGAAATATAGCTTCGACCGGAAGCTACGGCACCGGAGGATACTATTATTACTTCAATTCCATGATTTTTCAGCTCAACAATTTGTTCAACTATCTTCTGAATCCTTCGAAGATTCAATAGTCCGTTTTCTAATGCTAAAACATTTGAACCGATTTTTATTATAATTCTTTTATATTTTTTTTTCATTATAAAAGGCGGATATTTAAATAATATAATTTTAATACAAACTTAATATTTTAAGATACGTGAATAAATAATCAGAAAGAGCAAAATGAAAAAAATATTACACCCGCAAAATGAAAGAGGAATTGGAGAGTTTGGCTGGCTTCATACAAGGTACAGCTTTAGTTTTAATCGCTGGTATAATCCTGAAAAGATGGGCTTTGGCTTGTTAAGAGTTTTGAATGATGACACAATTGAAGCAGGTGAAGGATTTGGAACACATCCGCATGATAATATGGAAATTGTAACAATCATCCTCGAAGGTGAACTTGAACATAAGGACAGTATGGGTAATGGCTCAGTAATAAGGAAGGGAGAGGTTCAGACAATGTCTGCCGGAACAGGAATTACCCATTCAGAATTTAATCATTCTTCTGAAAAAAGCTGCAGCCTATTTCAACTTTGGATTTTCCCTAAAGAAGAAAACATTTCTCCGCGTTATGGTCAGATGAGCTTTCCTTTGATTGAAAGACTCGGTAAAATAATTACTGTTGCGTCAGGAGATAAAAGCAGCAACAGCACATACATTCATCAGGATGCGGCGGTTTCCATCGGCAATTTAACCGCCGGAAGTAATTCCGAATACAAAGTAAAATGGACTGGCAATGGCGTATTTCTTTTTGTAATTGAAGGTTTAATTGAAGCAGCAAATGAAACATTGCATAGAAGAGATGCTGTGGGTATTTATGAAACAGATTCCGTTTTAATTAATGCACAAAAAGATTCGAGTTTTCTGATCATTGAAGTGCCTATGAAATAATATCTAAAAAAATTTAGTGAATAAGATAAAAATGAAAACTAAAAACTTTTGTTTCCCTCAAAACACAATTAATTTTTTAACCAAACTTTCTAAAAATAATTCCAAAGTTTGGTTTGAGACTAACCGTGAAAAATTCAACGAAGAATTTCTTTCACCAGCACTGCAATTTGTAATTGAAATGGGTGAAAGACTCTCAACTCTTTCCCCGAATATAAATGCAATTCCTAAAATAGATAAATCAATTTTTCGCCTTCATCGCGATATTCGATTCAGCAAGGATAAGTCGCCTTTCAAAACTAACCTGGGTTTAAATTTTTGGGAAGGAAGGGGAAAGAAAATGGAATGTCCGGGATTCTATTTTCATATTGAGCCAAAAAAATTTTTCCTTGGTGCAGGTATGTATATGTTTACAAAAGAACAGTTAATAAAATATCGACTAATAGTTTCAGATCCTGAAAAAGCTAAGCAGCTGCTTGAAATTATTATGAAATTATTAAAGGGAAAAAATATTAAGCTCGGAGGAAAAACTTATAAAAAAACTCCGCGCGGATTTGATCCTAATTATAGATACAATGACTTGCTCTTACAAAGCGGACTTTACATTTTCTATGAAAGCAGCTTACTTGAGGAACTGATTAACAAAGATGCTGTTGATTATTCTTTCAGGATTTTCCAGAAAATGTACCCGTTACATAAGTGGTGTGTAGAAAATCTAACTGTTTGATCATTCAACAAAAATCTCGGCAGTTATTTTTTTACTTTTAGAATTTCAGGGACGGATTTAAGTCCACAGCCGCCTTTCAGTTTTATCGTTTCATCAAATTCTCCATCTTCATAATTATAAAGATAAACTGCTGCCTCGTTTGAAAAACCGGAATCGAATAAGAGAATATTTTTTTCGATAAGAAATCTTTTTAATCCGCCGCCATTCCATTGCTTCAATATTTTTTTTGATTCTGTGGAGTAAATAACTAACTGCGAAGTTTCGGGATCTTTGGTTTTTAGAGTTGGGTTTCGTTCTGAAATATCGACTGTAGAAAAAAACAAAAGCTTACTGTCCGAACTCCATGCAACATTAGAAATCTGCTGTGAAGTTATCATCACTTGATGATCTTTTTTTGTTTTAATGTCTTTTAGTATAATAGAATTATAATCACTTTCGGCAACAACCAACTTAAACTTTTTGGAAGGAGAAATCATATTCAATACTGCATTTGGCGGTTTCGGGTAACCATCTTTCGTAAGATCGTAGGTTATAATCTCATCCATAATTGTTTTGCCAAAAGAATTAAAAAGAAAAATATTTTGATTAATATAATTAGAAACTGCTTTGTCAAAAGAATAAAGAACAACTTGATAATTGTTCTCCACCTCCCATCTCGAAAATACCTGCAGCCCGCTGCCTATCTCTTTTAAATAAGTAATCGTTCCGGTTTCAGTATTTATTTGATAGGCTTTAACACGATCAACGAAGGGAAGTGTACCCTCAAGTCCAAATTCTTTTGCTGTAAGAAAAAATATCGTGCTTCTATCAGGCGAGTATGAAAGGTCAATCACTTTTTCTTTCCGTTTCGACCAGACAATGCGTGTTCTCTGATCTTCAAAATTATATTTATAAATACCTGGAACTTTATCAACCATCCCAACGAAATAAAATTGATGATAATCATCAATAAGCGATTTAGTTTTAGTCGTCTCTAAAGGTGTTTTTTCTTTTAAAGGAATTTTATTTTCTTTATCTCTTTCACAACCAATAAAGAGAACGAAAATAGAAATCATTGTTAGACATGCAACTCTCAATCAAATACCTGCCAGCGATAAAAGAAAGTTTAATACGAAAGTAATGAGCCGCATAAAATATTTCCAGAGCGGACTATAAATAAATAGCATTAAAATAATAGATCCGTAAATTCCTAGCGATGCAATCTTACCTGTGAATTGATTCGGGAAGATATCAAACAAAATATGAGAACCGTCAAGCGGGGGGATAGGCAGAAGATTGAATGCGAATAAAAAAACATTAAAAAAAACTCCATACCAAAAAATATTTATAACCTGCGATTGAAATTCGAATTCAACATTTATGAATATGATAAACAAAACAAAAAAGAAAAAAGCAAGAAGTAGATTTGCAAACGGGCCTGCCGCTGAAACTATTGCATCGTCTCGAAGCGGATTCTTAAAATTTCTTCTATCTACAGGAATAGGCTTTGCCCAGCCGATCAAAGCGAAGCCGCTTGCGAAGGATGCAATCGGCATGATCAAAGTGCCGATCAAGTCTGAATGTTTAAATGGATTAATAGTTAGCCTGCCGAGATTTTTAGCAGTGTTATCCCCTAGCCTTGAAGCAGAAAATGCATGTGCAAATTCATGTATGGTAATGGAAATAAAAAACATTGGAAGAAAAGTTAGAAATGAAATGAGTCGTTCACTTATTTGAATATCGGGCAAAATGATTATCCTCTCGGGTGAAAATCTTTATGAATTTGTTTAATGTAATCACGATTAATATGAGTATAAATCTGTGTAGTAGAAATATCAGAATGTCCCAGCATTTCCTGCACAGCGCGAAGGTCTGCTCCGCCCTCGAGCAGATGTGTTGCAAAAGAATGACGAAAAGTATGTGGGTGCATTTCCTTTTTTATATTTGCTGCAAGCGTATATCTTTTTACAATTTTCCAAACCCCCATCCTTGATAACTTTTTACCGCGGGAGTTTAAAAAAAGAATATTTTCACTCTTATCTTTCTTTTCGATTAGAATTCGGCTTTTCGTCAGGTATTTATTTATCCATTGAATAGCACTTGAACCAATAGGTACAATCCTTTCTTTCGATCCTTTCCCCAAAACACGAATCACTTCCTCTTCAAAAAACAAATCAGCTATATGAAGGTTAATTAATTCTGAAATGCGGAGACCGCAGGCATAAAAAGTTTCAAGCATTGCTTTGTCACGCAAGCCGAGCTTATCTTCTGTATCAGGCTGCGAAAGGATTAAATCAATTTCGTTAAAAGATAGAACAGCAGGAAGGCTTTTGGAAATTTTGGGTGCAGAAATTTTGTCAAATGGATTTTTTAGAATGTACTTGCTTTTTAATAAATACTTGAAAAAACCTTTTAATGATGAGTGATATCGCTTTGCTGATTTTCCTGTTAAACCCATCATGGCTAATAATCTAAAAAATGAATTTAAGTCAGACTGCTTTACTTGAGAGAAGTCAGAAATATTTCTTTGATCAAAGAAATTTAACAAAGCAGAAATATCATTTTCGTATGCAGAAACTGTATTGGCAGAAAGATTTTTTTCTAAATTCAATACGCCAATATATTCATCAAGAAAAATACTATTCGGAATGTTTTTCTTCTTCAGAACCTTTTTCAATTTCATCCTGTTTTGGATATCGGATACGCTTGTGATAATTGCCAATTAAAATATTTATAAAAGTCTCTTTAATTTTCGCAATATCACTGAATGTGATGGGCGAATCATCAAGTTGTCCTTCCCGTATGCGGTTATTGATTACACTTTCTATTACATTTTCAACTTTATCAGCATTGGGGTCTTCGATGGAACGGACAGCGGATTCGCATCCATCAGCAAGCATTACAATCGCTGTCTCTTTCGTATTTGGTTTGGGGCCGGGGTACCTGTAATTCTTATCGAGAACTTTTTCTTCACCATAAAGTTTTTTAGCTTTTTCAAAAAAGAATGTCATTACCGAAGTACCATGATGCATTGGAATAAAATTAATTATTTCAGCCGGTAAATTATTTTGTTTTGCGAGTTCTATTCCGTTATTCACGTGATTGATTAATAGTTTGACACTTTCTTCAGGGGTAAGATTCTCATGAATATTCGATCTTCCCGATTGATTTTCGACAAAATTCTGTGGTGAAAATGTCTTGCCTACATCATGATAATAAGCTCCAACACGCGCTAACAGAGCATTTGCATTTATTCTTTCAGAGGCTGCTTCAGCCAGGGTCCCCATTGAAAGGGAGTGGTTAAAAGTTCCCGGAGTTTTATTAGCAAGTTCCTTGAGTAAAGGTCTGTCAAAGTTAGACAGCTCAAGTAATGTTAAATCAGTCGTGATATTAAAAAATCTCTCGAAGAAAATCAGTAAGCCGTAAGTTAATACAGGGCTTATCAATGCGTTGGAGCCGGCAAATGCAAATTCAATTATTATTGATTGCATACTTGCAAAACGTTCGAGCGCAAAGGCAGAAAGAGCAACTATGTAGCCAATTAATATGTATAAAAATGATCTGAATATTTGCGAACGATTTTTAATGTCACGCACTGTATAAACCGCAAGCGCACCGGCAAATAAATTTGTCAGTGCAAATGAATAATCATTTCCGCGCAGAGCACCGGCAATTAATGCAATTACTACTGTGGAATAAAAGCCCACCCTTGAATCAAATATGATTGTAAGCAGCATTGATGCGGCTGGGATAAAAATTAATAGCTGTATTGGTGCGCTAATGTATATTTGATTTATAAGGTAGGTGATAAAAGAAATGAATAAAATAATAAGTGAAATAAGGAAAATTTTATTATTATCATAGAATATTTTTTTTCGAAATAAATACAAATAGATAAGCAATAAGGATATGATGAATGATACGTGGATAAATTTGCCAAGCATTTGAAAAATGAAGCCCTCTTCTCCAAGTCGTTCCCCTTTAGCATTCCGATACGAATCAATTTTAAGTTTTGTTTCTTCACTTATTCTATCGTGCTTTGCAACTATTCTCTCATTTTCATTTACAATGCCCGCATATCTTGAAACTGTTTTTTGTGTTTGCTCAATTAATTCATCTGTTAAGGATTCATTAAATAAAATATTGGGCAGAAGGAAATGGCTGCCGTATTCGGTAACTATATTCTTTTGTTCGTCAGAAATATTTAGTTTTTGAACAACTGATACAAATAAATTATGTGCAGATTCAACAGAAAGAAATTTATCAGTGCGATCAATCCGATCAATATTTCCAGTACGAATTGCAATGCTATCCCGCTTCCATTTTAATTCTGTTTGTTCAATAATTCCTTTCTTATAGATTTCATTTAACACAAATGCTGTAGTATTAAAAATATCCTTGATAGAAGCTTTGTTGTTAAACAGAAGATTTCTTTCCTGCAGACGAAGATTTTTTAGAAAGTCAAATGATCTACTGCTTAGAAAAGTTGGGTTCTCAGATTCCGGATGGCTAAGTGAGAGCTGAGTATCAATTAGCTTAAGAATATAATCGTTAAATTTTTTTAAAGAATCAATTCCGGGGTAGGCTGGGGTAATACTTTTTTGAAAAACGGGATAGATTCTCTTCTCTGCCGAAATTAATTCTTTCTTGTATTTGATCGGATCTTTAAAAACAGGGAAACTAAATGGAGCAATAAGATCATCCTGTATCCAGATCGAGCCAATAGTAACTTCAGATTCGATTGATTCGCCGTGCGGGAACATTAAAACTATTAATAAGATTGTAACTAATCCTATCAGCAATTTTACTCTTTTTCTACCTTTTTTCTCGGTGATGATTTTTGCTATCATTTATTACTAAGTTTTACTTTAAGAAGCAAATGTAAAAATTCCGCAACCCCATCCTGATGATTTGTCGAGGAAGTGACATAGTCAGCTTTGTTTTTTAACTCCGGGATGGCATTAGCAACGGCAACTTTATAAGCGCCTGTTTCAAATAAACTCAAGTCATTATACCAATCACCGATAACAACAGCCTCTTCCGGTTTGACTTTATAATGTTTCATTAATCTTAAAAAACTTTTGCCCTTAGATATTCCTGCTTTTCTTACTTCAACATAAAAAATATTTTCTTTACTCTTTGATCTGTAAAAGCTAGCATTCAAGCCGAGGCTGTATGGAAAACTAAGTCTGTCATAAATATATTTCATCGAATCTTTCTGATCGCCTGCAAAGACTATCTCAAGTGTACTTCCAAAGAAATTATCATAAGAATCAACCTGCTGATATTGCGCACTGGCTTTATTCATCAGGCGTAAAATTCCAGAGTTATTCTCTGTGTAATAAATGGCATCCGCATGACATAAAGCAATATTAACAATCAAATCATCGGCGAGGTGCACGGCTTTTTTAACATATTTTTCTTTAATGGAAGATTCAAAAATAACTTTGTCCTGCTTTTGATTTTTAATTAGACAGCCGTCTAAAGAAATAATTGGACATACAATCTCCAGTTCTTCAACAAACCTTGTGATTGCATTGTGAAGTCTTCCGGTAGCAAAGCTAAAACGGACATCAAGTTTTTTTAAATCACGAATTAATCTTTTTGATTCTTCACCAATATTTCCTTCATCATTAAGTAAAGTTCCATCAAGGTCAAAAACGATAAATTTTATTTTCTTTAAAATATCTTTATGAGTCATTATAATTTTGTTTCTTCGGTTGAAATATTTTTAATCAAATAATACGTTGAAAGTAAAACTAACGGGATAAGCCAATATACTACATCCCATCTCCCAAGTATTATTGCTCCCGAACCGAATAAAAATGTATAAACTAAAATAACTCCTAATGCCCAGTTAATAAACAAATGGAAAAAGTTACCATTGTTTTCAGGAACAGAACACTTTGACGAAATTTTTTTCCATAAAATACCGCCCGGGTAAACTCTTTTATAAAAATTCATCAATACTGCTTCGTCAGTCGGTTTTGTCAAGAATGTTATTGACAACCAAACAAATGTATTTATCGAAACTAAGTAAAAAAGTGTAGAAGGAAATTCTACTCCAAAATATTTTATAATTGGATAAATGATAAAAGGGG
>DAOLIQ010000070.1:0-17320 GCA_035328465.1 Ignavibacteriaceae bacterium
TTTAATCCCAAAGGTCTTTTATTTCATCAATTATGATGATGAAGTCATTGTACCCGTTATAATTATTGCAATTGGAGTTTATATCCTCCTTCATAAAAGAGGTGAAACGACTGGTAACTCTCAAACTTATAAGGGATTTTTTACCCGAACTACTACAACAAACCTAAACAGAGTTGATGATGTAGCCATCTTTGGAGGGGGCAATAAGGTAATCCTCAGCGATCATTTTGAAGGAGGCAGTGTTACATCGCTTTTCGGTGGTTCCGAAATTGATCTTAGCCAATGCAAACTTGCCGAAGGGAATAATTTTATTGATTTGATCGCTGTTTTTGGCGGCAGTACTTTTATTGTACCGCAGGATTGGAATGTGACGTTGGATGTCCTTCCTCTCTTTGGCGGCTTCAGTAATAAAATCGTAAGACATCCGAGTGTGGTTATAGACAGTAGTCGCAGACTCATAATTAAAGGCATAGTACTTTTTGGCGGCGGTGAGATTAAAGCAAGATATTAATCGCCGCCTATAAAACTATGAACAGCCATCCGATTCTGAGTGATGTTAAAAATATAATCATCTACATAGTGGCATGGTTATTTGTTTCAATTTTTTATTTTCTTTTAATAACATTCAGTTTAAATATCAACTACACACTTGCGCTTGCGGATAGTTTTGTTTTTAATTTTCTTCTTGCTGTCATTGGATTAAGTTTTTGGTATCCAGCCCGTTTCATTTCGTTCGATGAAAAAATATATAAAGTAATAATTAACCATTTAGTCAGTTCTATTTTTTCAACTGTCGTTTGGTTGAGTCTTGGATACTTTTTAATAAAATTGATTTTAAATGATGATAAAGATTACGTCCCATTTTTCGGAGGTTCTATTGCATGGAGGTTTCTTATTGGTATTCTTTTCTATTTTGTCATTACTTCGTTTTATTATCTGATAGGTTATTCGGCAAATCTTAGAGAAAAAGTTGTTAAAGAAGCAGAACTAAAAAATTTAATCACACACGCCGAATTGAGAACACTAAAATTCCAGATAAACCCTCATTTCATTTTTAATAGTTTAAACTCTATGAGTGCATTGACTGATATTGATCCAGTACGTGCTAAACAAATGATAATTAAACTGGCAGACTTTTTAAGATATACACTCGCAAATAACGATCAACAAAAAAACTCACTCAGCGAAGAATTAAAAAATATCAGACTGTATCTCGATATTGAAAAAGTCAGGTTTGAGGATAAGTTTGAATACGTAGAAGAGTTTGATCCTGAGTGCGGCAGAGTTGAAATACCGAGCATGATATTACAGCCTATTTTTGAAAATGCAATAAAGCACGCAGTCTATGAAACGCTTGATAAAATTTTAATAAAACTAACCTGCAGCAGACGTGAAAATTATTTAGTAATTTCAATCAGCAATAACTTTGAAGGCGAGTCGCATAAGAAAGGTGCAGGTGTCGGATTAAAAAATATAAAAGAAAGATTAGACTTGATTTATCAGCAGGAAAACTTGCTTGAAGTAAAAAGAGAAAATGGTAAATTTATAGTGAACATTTATATTCCATTAAAAAATAATTCGTGAGAATACAGGTAATCCGTGACAACACATTTTACTGCTGATTTCACTAATTAACGATAATTCAGGAAAGATTATGAGCGACAAAATAAAAACAATAATAATTGACGATGAAACGCTGGCAAGGCAGATAACCAAAAAATATCTTTCCACCCATTCGGAAATTGAAATAATTGCAGAATGTTCAAATGGATTCGACGCTATAAAAAAAATTAACGAAGAAAAACCCGATTTAATTTTCCTCGATATTCAAATGCCTAAACTAACTGGTTTCGAAATGCTTGAGCTTCTCGAAAATCATCCTGTAATAATTTTTACAACCGCTTATGATAATTATGCCATCAAAGCCTTCGAAGTGAATGCCGCCGATTATTTATTAAAACCATTTCCGCAGGATAGATTTGAGGAGGCTTTGAAGAAAGCAAAAATTAATCTTCAGGATAAAATTTCCTACCAACACACAATTCAAAACATTATCCATCATAACGAAAAGAAAATTGAAAAGCTCGAAAGAGTAGTAATTAAAGACGGTACAAAGATCACTATCCTCCCCCTCGACCAAATCAGGTGGATTGAAGCACAGGACGATTATGTCCAGATATACACAGACAATTCAAAATACTTAAAGAAAAAAACTATGAAGTATTTTGAGAAATATCTTAACGCCAATTTTATCCGCGTACATCGCTCATACATTATAAATGTTGATTATATTAAACAACTCGAAATGCAGTCTAACGAAGCCTACAAAATAATTCTGAAGAATGATGTTCAGCTCCCTGTAAGTAAAACTGGGTTGAACAGACTTAAAACCCTTTTATGAAATTTCAAGAGACGTCTTATCATTATAGAACTTTCTCTGCAGTAAAGAACTTTTCAGGGAATTTATTTATTACTGTATATCCAATTAATCTGGCAGCCTCTTCATAAGTTGTCAAACCTGTGTTCACCACCAAATGATAGAGGTGGGGATTTTCAATTTCCTTGTAATAATTTGACTTCACATAATTCTTACGTGAATTATCTTCTCGATTAATAAATTCCAACGCTTCCGTTTCATTCATCGAATACTGTTTCATGATTTTCTGCACGCGATTTTCTAATGGGGCAACAAGTCTTATGTGAAAAGTATTCGAAAGTTTAGCGGTGATAACATTAGAAGCTCTTCCAACAATTACAACGTTCCCCATCCTTGCAAGCTGGAGAATTGTTTCAGTGGTTTTATGAAGCAATGTCCACTTCGATGGATGAATTCCAAGCAGTTCATTTACGACGGAAGAAATGTTGCTGTACTTATCCTCTTTCATAAATTCGCTTAATTGTCTGGGAAGGTTATGATCTTCTAAAACTTTTTCGATGAGTAGTTTATCAAAAAATGTCCACTCGCAGGATTTATCTTTAGTAGCTTCCTGCAAATAGGCGATAAGATGTTGACTAACAAACCCTGCCCCTGCTCCGGTCTCCCGCGAAATTGTTATACAGGGACAACTCGAATTAATTTTATTAAACTTTAATTCTCCAGAATGTTGTGAATGGGCTTCAATATAACGACGGCATTTTTCGTAAGCACCTAAAGTTAACATGGCAAAAACTCCTTTCAGTTTTGATAATTAACCAAAGGACAAAAAAAATTCACCTGTAATTTAAATTTGTTTCGGAAAGATTCAAGTTTAGTTGATAAATCAAAACTTTTGCTTTTTACTAATCTGAAATTTCAAACCACCGTTTAATTATTTTTGAATGCTCACTTTCTCTTAAAATATTTTTGAATTCATTTTTATGTAAATCATATTGATAATCTTTCTCCCACACAGAAATATTCTTTACAATCTGGTTAATACTGTTTGCAATGAAATAAATTTCTTCGTTAGTCATAGTGGGATGAATGGAGAGCCTCACCCACCCCGGTTTTTCAGACAGATCACCCTGATTAATTTTCTCAGTAATATTATGCGATTGCTCGGGAGTAACATGCAGTAAATAATGTCCGTAAGTTCCGGCACAGGAACACCCTCCTCTAACCTGCACTCCGAAACGGTCATTCAGTAACTTCACGATTAAATTGTAGTGAATGTTATCTGCATAAAATGAAATCGCACCAAGTCTGTCTTCTATATTATCGGCTAAAATATGAAGTCCAGGTATTTTTCTTAACTCTGCAAAAGTAATTTTTACAAGTTCATTTTCTCGTTTACGCAATTTCTCGACAGTCATTTTTTCTTTTAACTGAACGCACAAAGCAGCTCTAATTGTTTGCAGGAAAGCTGGTGTGCCCCCATCTTCACGAAGCTCAATGTTAGAAACAAATTTATGCTGCCCCCATGGATTTGTCCAGTCAACCGTTCCACCACCGGGATTGTCAGGAATTTTATTTTTATAAAGTTTTGAATCAAAAATCAATATGCCCGAAGTTCCTGGTCCGCCAAGAAATTTATGAGGAGAGAAAAATATTGCATCTAATTTCTCTAATGGATCTGCTGGATGCATATCAATATTCACGTAAGGAGCTGCACAAGCAAAATCAATAAAACAATAGCCACCATTTTGATGCATCAACTTCGCCAGTTTGTAATAAGGGGGGATTACTCCGGTAACATTCGAAGCGGCAGTAAACGAACCAATTTTTAATTTTCGAGATTTATATTTTTCAAGTTGAATTTTAAAATCATCAATGTCAACACAACCCTCTTTATCAGGTGCAATAACCACAACATCAGCAATAGACTCAAGCCATGTTGTTTGGTTAGAATGATGCTCCATGTGAGTGGTAAACACTACCGGTTTTAATTCGTCCGGTAGACGAATGAAATCCTTCAACTGTTCGGGAACGCGCAGCCCTAATATTCTGATAAACTTATTTATCATCGCTGTCATTCCTGAACCAGCAGAAATAATTACATCATCCTTTGATGCATTGCAGTGCTTTTTAATAATCTCTTGGGCAAGATGATAGGATTGAGTCATCAGTGTTCCTGTTTCACTTGCTTCCGAATGTGTGTTGCCCACAAAAGGGCCGAACAACTGACACATTTTTTCTTCAATTGGTTTGTAAAGTCTTCCGCTTGCAATCCAGTCTGCATATATTAATTTTTGAATCCCATAGACGGTTTCAAACGTTTGATTGCAGCCAACTATATTTTCTCTAAATGGACGGAAATATTCTTCGAGTGAACTCATAATAAACCTTAGTTATTTTGGTGCAAAATAAAGAAATAATTTTGTTTGGAGAAGATTAAAGATTTTTATAAACTTTTCAATTAGTAATGATTTTCTCTATTTTTATTTTGTAAAACAAAGTCAGTAAAAAATGAAATCAATAATTGCAATAGACAGCGGCGGCTCAAAATCAAAATGTGCTCTATTCGATCTCAAAGGAGAAACTATTTTCGAGGTTGCGGGTTCAGCTGCAAATATTTTAGCTGGTGAAACTAAAAAAACTGCTGCTGATTTATTTCATCTAATCGAACGATGTATTGATAAATACAATTTGGCGGATGAAGAAATTGAAGCAATCATTATTGGTGCGGCTGGTGCTGGCAGGAAACATCAGGCTGATAGCTTTCGAAAAGGATTAATTGATTATTTACTTTCAAAGAGGAAATCATTTAAAAATATTTTTATAGAAAGCGATATTAGAATTGCCCTCGAAGGAGCGCACAGGGGAAAACCCGGCGCTGTATTGATTGCCGGCACAGGTTCAATCTTTGCTGTAAAGGAAAATGATGATGACTTTTTTACTCTCGGCGGTTATGGAAGAATTATTGGAGATGAAGGTGGTGGTTATTCAATTGCAAGAAAAACATTAAATATTTTTTCCAAACAGATTGACGGCGTAATTCCCAAAAGTCATCTGTTTGAATTTTTAAAAGATGAATTGTTAGTTGAATTTAGAAACCCACTGATTGATTTAGTTTATTCAAATGATTTTAATATCGCTCAGCTTGCCAAAGTAATAATCACTGTTTACAACAAAGATGATCACGTACGAAAAATTATTAATGACGAATCTGATGCGCTGGTCAAGCTTGTCGAAGCGGTCATCAACAAAACCGGAAACAATAATCTGAATCTCTGCTTAATGGGCGGCTTGCTTGAAAATGAAAATATTTATTCAAACATGGTACGGCAAAAAATTATGTACAATTTTCCCGAAGTTAAAATTCAAACACCTCTCTCCTCTGCTTTGGAGGGGGCATTTATTCTTGCCCAAAATTACCTCTCAAAAATTTCCGGAAGTAAATGATAGATAATAACTCTCTTAAAGCGTGGAGCTGGATTCCCTTCTTATATTTTGCCGAAGGGCTTCCCTACGTGCTTGCAATGAGTGTTTCTGTTATTCTTTATAAGAGGCTCGGGATTTCCAATACAGATATTGCTCTTTATACAAGCTGGCTTTATCTGCCATGGGTGATCAAACCGCTTTGGAGTCCGCTTGTGGATATGCTGAAATCCAAACGCACGTGGATTTTGTCTATGCAGTTTATCATAGCTGTTCTGCTCGCTGCTATTGCGTTCACAATTCCCTCCTCCTCATTTTTTCAGATAACACTGGCGATTTTCTGGCTGCTTGCATTTGCTTCTGCAACACACGACATCGCCGCTGATGGTTTTTACATGCTTGCACTCACTCCCCACGAGCAATCTTTATTTGTTGGAGTGCGGACTTTGTTTTATCGAATCGCTAATATTGCCGGGCAGGGGTTGCTTGTTATACTTGCAGGAAGTCTTGAAACCTCTTTTAATGATTTAAGTTTTGCATGGTCAGTTGTCTTTATGATCATCAGCGGAATATTTTTCATCTTATTTGTCTATCAAATGTTTATTCTTCCCAAACCCACTGTAGAATTAATTTCCGATGATAGTGTTTCGGCACATACTAAAAATAATTTTATTGAACCTTTCGCAGAGTTTTTTCAGAAGAAGAATATCTTTTTAATTATTTCTTTTATACTGGTTTATCGTTTGGGTGAATCGCAGTTGGTAAAACTTGCTTCCCCATTTCTGCTTGATAAGCAAATCGTCGGCGGTCTTGGGCTTTCGACTACAGAAGTTGGATTTGTTTACGGCACTGCCGGAATTATTTCGCTAACAGTTGGCGGTTTGCTTGGCGGGGTTGCAGTGGCTCGAAACGGATTGAAACATTGGCTCTGGTGGATGCTCATTGCAATTAATCTCCCTGATCTTTTTTATGTTTATCTCGCTTATTCGCAGACTTCAAATTTTGTTTTGATAAATCTATGTGTGATCGTTGAGCAATTTGGTTACGGTTTCGGATTCACTGCTTTTCTGATGTATCTGATTTATATCTCTGAAGGGAAATATAAAACATCGAGTTATGCAATAGCAACAGGCTTTATGGCGCTTGGAATGATGCTGCCGGGAATGATCAGCGGTTGGATACAACAGCATTTAGGTTATCAGTTATTCTTTATCTGGGTTTGTGTTTCCACCCTCCCCGCTTTTATTATTGCCCGATTCATAAAAATTGACGCTGAATTTGGTAAGAAGAATTCTAAATAATTTATGAAAGAACTATATGAAACATTTCGTTGTAATCATTAAATATAAAACCAACCCTGAAGTGATGGACAAGCTGCGGCCGAAACACAGGCATTATCTGCAAAAAGGTTATGGAGAAAAATTGCTGCTTGTTTCAGGACCACAGCCAACACGGCAAGGGGGAGTAGTTATTTGCAGAGCAAATTCCTTAGAGGATATTAAATTATTTTTTAATTCTGATCCCTATAAAATTGCTGATGCAGCTGAATATGAATTTATTGAATTCACTCCCGTAAGTCATCAGAAGTTTTTAGCAGAGTGGCTGAGTTGAATTATTATTACCCCAACAGAACGGACTGGAGTGTTTTATAGAGAGTGCAAATTGTAATTATTTATCCATCTAACACATTTATAAAATCAGAGCGCGAAAACTTCAACATAAAAACAACGCTTGACAGTAAACTAAAAAAATATTCGGAAAAATTCCAACCCCTCGGTGTTTCTCTGTGTCTTCTCGGTGGAACTCTGTGTAAGGACTCTAAATCCGTATCACTGAGAAACACAGATTGTACTTTTCAGAAGTCATAGCTCAAATCATTACATCGCATACTGCATTTGCAAATAGAGCGAGTAGTAATTGGCAAGTGTATTATTAAATGTTAATCCGTATTCAATTCCCAAGCCTAACTTTATTCCTTTCAAATTAAAGTCGCGTAAATCCACCCCGATTAAAACTGAGAGCACTGTTCCGTAATCCCACACATTTGTATCGCTGAAAATTCTATCATTAAGTGCAAGCAGTCCCACCCCCTCTTCAAGAAAAATACTATGCTCGAAATATTGAGAAGTAATTCCTTTTAGATTAATTCCATTCAGCAGTGAATAATATTTATCTCTTGTATTTGGAAGTATTGCGTCAAAATCCTGTGCATATAAAAAACTTAAACGCGGAGTAACGTTAGGAATAATTTCAAACCCGCTTTCGACAAAAATAGAAACATTGAAACTGCTCTGACTGAAAGAATTGCCTGTAATTAAACCGCCGCCTGCGTAAATGCCTGCGCTAAAATCATTCTGGCAAAATATTTCTTTTGAATTAACACCAAGTAATATTAAAATTAGGCACAGAGTTATTGAATATTTTTTAGTCATATTTTTCTTTTGTTTTATTAGTAAAATAACTCGTATCTTAATTACATAAAAGGATAGAAATGAAAGACAAACTTTATCATTACAAAGCCATCGTAACATCTGTTTATGATGGTGATACCTGCACAGTTGATATTGATCTTGGTTTACACACATGGGTTAGGGGCGAGAAGCTGAGATTGGCGCGAATTGATGCACCGGAACTAAAAGGTAAAACACGCAGCAAAGGTTTAGCCTCTCGGGATTATTTGCGCAATATTATTCTTAATAAAGAAATTCTGATTGAAACAATTAAAGACGCAAAAGAAAAGTACGGAAGATATCTCGCCGAAATTTGGCTGGAGGATGGGGAAAGAATACTTCTAAACATAAATGATGAATTAGTTAAAAACAGTTTTGCAGTTTATAGAAAGTATTAATTAAAATGAATAAAACATCTGAAATAAAAATTACAGTTGAGCTTGATGAAAAAAACATGCCTCTAAAAATTAACTGGTCAGCTACTGATGCAGGATTTGATGGAAACCGCGAAGCAAAAACATTAATTTTGTCATTGTGGGATCCGCAGGAAAAACTCACCCTTGCAATTGACTTGTGGACAAAGGATATGATGGTAGCTGATATGTATTTACACTATCAGCAAATTTTTCAGAAGATGGCAGAGACATTTCAATCATCGACGAACAATATCGAGGCAGCAGAGATGATTAGAAAATTTGCCAGAGAGTTTTCGAAGAAATTGGAAGAGGACAAAAAGGTCTAATTTAAAAGTTAATAATAATTTTAGGAGTTAACATGTTCATTACTCTGTTAATCATAAACTTCTTGCTTGCGTTTGCAGTCTGTTCAATTATTGCATTCATATTTAAATCTTCAATCAATAAAATTCTTCATCGCTTAGTCAGCGAAGATATTTACTCAGCCTGGTCGAAGTATATATTATTTGCTATCTACGTTGTAGGAATATCGGGTGGGGTGCGCGTGTGGGCATTAGAAAAATATATTATTCCTGATGTTAAAGGTGCAGAAGTAATAAAACTCACAACCGAGCACTGGGTACTTGAAGTTTACCGAACCATGATTGATACTCTTCAAAGCGTGGCATGGATGCTTTTATTGTTTTTTATTTTTGCACTAATTGCTTATGTAATAGTTCGCGGACTTGAACTAAGAAAACAATCCCGTCAGCAAGATTCAATTGATCAGAAATAAACCTGATTTGAAATATTATTTATTAAACCATGAACTTGATAATTCATTATTCTTAAAAAAGTCGTGCATAATATTTCCTAGCTTTGAATAGCCCTGATCGCTCGGGTGCATTCCATCCTCGTCATTAAAATCAGCTCGCGCCCATGTTAACCCATCACTTCGGGGATTTAGACCATCAGCCCATGTGTATGGTCCCCAAACAATAATCGGAGATTTTACCTCACCCTTAGCAGGATCGAAATTCAGTTCGGCTGCTCCGTTCATCTGATCTTCGATAAGCCAGCGAACAGCAAAGGCACTTTCATAAGCATAAGGTTCCGGGTTCGATGCATTCGGCATGGAGTAGCCTGCATACTCCCGGCTTGTCAGATAAGCAATTCTAATGTTTGGATATTTTGATTGCAAAGTATTTAGAACAGTCTGAATATATCCTTGCAAATTTTTTGCTGAAGTTGGAAACGGTTCGACGGGATCACGATAGGCAAGATAAATCCATGCAATTTGCACCTGGGCGGGGGTTAGGTTTTGCTGTGACAGTTTTGCTTCTAACTTTTCCCAATCCTGTCTATCGTCTGTTGCCCATTCAATTGCGTCATGCCCAACCTGTGCACCATTTAATAAAAACAATTCCGGTGCTTTATCAGGATCAGTGTTCGATATGGCTTGAAATTTTTCGAACGAGTAAAAAGTGTTTGACATTCCTATCGAAATCATTACCACCTTCCCGGAAGCTGAGGGGTTACCTGAAGCATCAAGCGGTTCAATTTTAGCGATCTCATTTAGTGCGGCTGCTTTATGAGTAGATGGGATTTCGTTTGACCAACTACCATAAAGACCTCCCGCTTCACTTTTGTATTCATTTGGTGGAACTAAATCTATTAACGGAGTTGCACTAAATGGTACGGTGGGAGTGACTGGATTTGAACTATCACTGCTGCAAGATGTTAAAATAAGTGTATTAACTACTAGAATCGTGTAAATGATATAATATTTCATTTCAATTTCCGTTTTAAAAATGTTTCCTTAATAATTATTGATTTGAGCTATAAAAAATTAGTTCTAATAATATTATTGTCAAATGACAAAAGAAGTACCTTTTTGAAATAACGATACCTTTTGTTTATCAATGACAAGAGCTGTAAGTATGCATTTCTCATTTTGTATTTACCGTTGATGTAAATTAGAAGAATTATTTTTTATAAAAATTTATATTACAATTGAAAAAATAAAGATTGATACAAAAATGAAACTTCTAATTATTGGTGCAACTGGCGGAACCGGACGGGAACTCGTTAAGCAAGCTCTAGAACTCGGGCACAAGATAACTATCCTGGTTCGAAATTCTGAAAAAGTTTTAACAGTCCACCCCAGCCTTCAAGTGATAAACGGAAATGTTCTGAATATTAAGGAAGTCGAGCAGGCAGTTAGTGGGCAAGATGCAGTAATATCTTCACTCGGTCATAAACGATTTTTTATCAAGACAAATATTCTTTCTGAAGGAACAAAAAACATCATTGCTTCGATGGAGAAGCAGAATGTGAAAAGGTTTATCTGTATCACAACTCTCGGGATAAATGATAGCCGCTTCAGACTTGGATTATATTACACGCTGTTCACAATACCAATAATTCTATTCTTTTACTTTCGTGATAAATCGAAACAAGAAAAGCTAATTATGAACAGCAAGCTTGACTGGACAATCGTTCGTCCGGGACAATTGACAAACAGTAAATTAACCGGCGAATATCAGGTTGGAAATAATGTCGGAAATTATTTTATAACAAAAACAATTTCGAGGGCAAATGTTGCTCATTTCATACTTAGCCAATTATGCGATAAAACTTTTTTCCATAAAAAAGTTGGAATTGTGAATCGTTAGCCCTGATATTTAATCATTGCATTTAAATTTTATTTTAAATAGGATTCAAAATGAATATACTTCAAAAGATCTTTTATAAAGTGATTTTGGCATTTGTAGTGTATTGTGGGTTCACTCTACCTCAAAACCAGACCGAAATAATTTCTAAACAAAATCAATCCGAACAAGTAGAGGAAATAAGAATGAAAAAAGTTATTGGAATTGGCGGTATCTTTTTCAAAAGCAAAGATCCCGAAAAAATTAAACAATGGTACAACTCGAACTTAGGATTGGCAACTAATGAATATGGTTCGCTTTTTGAGTTTAGAAATTCCGATCCTCCTTCCGAAAAAGTATATGCGCAGTGGAGTCCCTTTAAGGAGGACACAAAATATTTTCTTCCATCCGAGAAAGATTTTATGATCAATTTCAGAGTTGAAAACTTAGAGCGGCTTGTTGAAGAGCTTAAGTCTAATGGTGTTACTGTGCTTGATTCTATTGAAGAATATGAATATGGAAAGTTCGTTCACATAATTGATCCGGAAAACAATAAAATTGAATTATGGGAACCTGTAGACAGTGTATTTACAAATTTATATGAAGGAAAGACTACAAAATGAAAAAAAATAATTATCGAATCGGCGCTTTAGGTGCAATAACAGATATTTATCAAAATGCAGTCGATGAATATGTTGACGTACTAAAACGTACTTCTCAAAAAGAATTTCTAACTATTGTTGATAAAGAAACAAATGATGAAGATTGCAGGTCAATTCAAACAATAACACGACATGTAATTCGCAGCGGATATGGTTATGCCGGTTATATTTTGAAGGCGTTAAATTTAACGGTTGAAAGTCCAAACGCAAATGAAATGAAATTAGAATCAACTGAAGAAGCAATCCGTGAAATATATAATATGTTTTATTTCAATATTACAAATCTGTACGATCTAAATCGTGAATTGATTGAAAATAATCTTGGCAAAATAAAATTTATGACGCGCTGGAACGAGGAATATAATTTTGAACAAATACTTGAACATGCTGTAATGCATATCCTTCGGCACAAAAGACAGATAAATAAATTCTTAGTGAAGCAAATCAGTTAAGAAATATTTAAATACGAGAGAAAAGAAATACGTTCTTAAATAAAAAAGCTGAAGATATTTATATTCAAAAAGATGGACATATTATCTTCAGCTTATTAAATTAAAATGTGATTACTTATTCGGTAATCTTTCCATTCTTCAATTCGTTACTAAGACGGGTAGCATTGTAAATAACTTTTATCGCTTCCATCATACCGGAAGAATGCACAGATACCGTTCTGTTTTTTTCAGTACGGAAAATAAAATCTCCCGGTAAGCTTTCGATGTTGCCGTCAAAGGCTAAGCCCACAATCTCACCATTCATATTTATCACGGGGCTGCCTGAATTACCGCCGATAATATCATTTGTCGAAACAAAATTAAATGGAGTGCTTAAGTCAAAATCTGCCGGAGGATTTTTCCATCGGTCAGGCAAACTCCATGGATATTCTTTATTAAAGGCATAGTAACGATCATACATTCCGTAGAAAGTTGTATATGCTGGAGCTTGCGTTCCGTTATAAGGAAATCCCTGAACGACACCATCAGCAATCCTTAAAGTAAAAGTTGCGTCAGGTGGGATTGAAGTGCCATAAACTTCGAACACAGCTTTACCTAATTTCTGATTATAAATTTCTTCTTCGCCAAGAAGTTCATCAGATTTTGCTTTAAGTTCGGAAGCTTTTTCTTCGGAGTTTTGGAGGAAATAAATGAATGGATCGTCAGAGTTCAATATTGCATCACCGCCTTGTTCAATAAGTGATTTTAGTTTATCAATATTAGTCAGATAAGAATTTTCGAGAATATATTCAACAGCTTCTTTTCCTTTTAAGCCATTGGTAATTTTTTTAAGCAAAGGATAATCAACTCCGACAAGTTTTTGCATTCTTGTAATTTGATTTTCTAAAAGCATCCTGTTCATTTCAAAATCAAAATCTTCAGGAATCAAAGAATTGATTGTGTTTTGAAGTTCTTCACCTTTGTAAAGATCATCACGCTGATCTTCGGGAAGATTGAGTTCGTTGGCAAGTTCAATAACATCTTGAGCAATGAAAAAGTACTGAGTGCTTGTAAATCTGTTTTGGTTAAGAATAAAAAGTTCATTTGAAATTTTTCTGAGCTCATTTCTTATTGATTCAATTTTATCCCATGAATCGCCGTATTTTTCTTTCAAATCAGAATCAGACAATACAGCATTTTTAAAATTCTTCTCAAAATCTTTTTTACGCTGCATCATAACCGGGTCATTTAACCCATCCATTCTGCCGTAATAGGATTTAAGACCGTTAGAAAAATTAAAAGCCATATCCTGAAGTTCCATTTTATTTTCAGGATGAAGTTCTATCATTTTGGTGTAAGTGTTGTACAAGTCTTTTAGAATATCAATCGTTCTTGGATATTGAATATCTCTGAAATACTCTAACTGCGCTACAGTTTTTAATCTGGTTGTATTGCCCGGATTTCCAACAACAAAAATTGGCTCACCGACTGCTGCACCGTTTGAACTCCATTTAAAATAGTTATCTGTCTTAAGAGGATTTCCGTTTTCATCATAAACACGGAAGAAAGTACAATCAAGATTAAAACGCGGATAAGTAAAGTTATCCGGGTCACCGCCAAAAAATCCAATTTGATCTTCAGGAGCAAAAACTAAACGAACATCATTATATCTTTTGTATCCGTAAAGTGAATACTTCCCGCCATAATAAAGTTCAGTGACAGAAACTTCAAGTCCGGTTGCTTCAGCTTCACGGTTCTCAATCGAAGCAATAACACTATCCTTTAATTCTAATTGACGCTCGTAAGTTTCGCCTTCATCAATCGCATCTTGAATTTCATCAGTAACATCCTGAACTAAAACTAATTGATCTACAAAGAGTCCAGGCACAGGTCGTTCATCAGCTAAAGTTTGCGCCCAAAAACCCGTCTCGTGTAAGTTCTCACCTTCTTGTGAGATCTCAGTTACACTTTGCCGTCCGCAATGATGATTTGTCATCACCAACCCATCAGCAGAAACAAAAGACGCTGAACAATACGAAGCAAATCGAAGCGCTGACATTCGTACATTATCTAACCATTGCTGATCGGGCGAAAAGTTATATGCTTCTTGAAAATAATCTAATGGCGGGTATTCAAACGTCCACATTTTACCGGTGTCAAATCTACCAGCTTTTACCGTATCAAAGTCAACACTTTGATAAGTTTGTTGAGCAGGAACGGTCTGAATAAAAAGCAAAGTGAAAAACGAAATTAGAAAGAAAATTTTAAATGATTTAGAAATAAAAAATTTCATAAAAATTCCTTTGGTTTAATGAAAATTGATTGGAAATAATTTGAAAGAAGATTCTACAATTCGAAATAGTAAATCGATTAGGCAAAGCAATACATCCCCTGGTTAAAAGTAAAATAAGTTGAAAATAAACGTTGAGCTGCTCAGATGTAAGACTCGGGTTGATATAATGGTTCAACTTCCCATTCGTCTTCAATCGTTCCTATGCAGTGCGAACATTTAGGAACAGTAAAAACAACCTTTTCTTCACTTGGATTAGCTCTAACAAAATTCAACACTGTCCTGCAGCTTGAACATTGCACAATATGCGAAGTTGTCGTTTTCCTGCTGCAATCCGGACAAATAAATCCAAGATCGCCAGGAGTTTCCTCTGGGTTCACCAAGAAAATTGAATTGCATCTGGAATTATTACACTTTGCGAAATGCCATTTAATTGTATCTGAATTTGCGATAAGATTCTCCTTAAAAATTTTTATTGCAAATTTAATCAGAGTATTGGTAAATGTCTATTGAAAAAAAAATCACCACTAACTTTTTCTCTGATTGTCCCGAACTCATTTTTTTATAAATTGAGCACCGATTTTATAAAGAATACGAATATTTCCTTCTTGTTAAATTTTAATGGAGAAAAAATGGATAAACTAAATTCATTCAAAGCATACGATATACGCGGTAAAATACCTTCAGAACTTAATGCCGAGCTTGCCTACAAGATCGGCCGAACTTTTTGCAATTATCTCAAAGCAAAAAAAATAGTAGTTGGACACGACGTAAGAATTTCCTCTCCGCAATTAAGTGATGCATTAATTTTTGGACTTACCGATGCCGGTGCGGATGTTATTGACATAGGCTTATGTGGCACAGAAATGATTTATTTCTCAACTCCACACTTTGATGCTGATGGCGGAATAATGATTACAGCAAGCCATAATCCTCCGGAGTATAATGGAATGAAGTTCGTAAGCAAAGGTTCAGTTCCGGTTGGTTATGATTCAGGCTTAAGCGAAATTGAACAAATGATCTTGAACAATACTCTGGGAGAGAAAGCTGGCCAAAGGGGAACTGTTACTCAATTAAATGTTATGAACGAATTTATAAATAACCTTTCCAAATTTTACGATCCAAAGAAAATCAGTCCTTTCAAAGTTGTTGTTAATGCTGGTAATGGCTGCGTAGGACCAGCTCTTGATGCAATAGAGAATAAACTCCCTATCGAGATGATTAAAGTTTTTCATAATCCCGATTCAAGCTTCCCGAATGGAGTTCCAAATCCATTGCTTGAAGAAAATAGGAAACCAACTATTGATGCATTGCTGAAGTACGAGGCTCATCTTGCAGTTGCGTGGGACGGTGATTATGACCGCTGTTTTTTCTTCGATGAAACCGGAAATTTTGTTGAAGGTTATTACATCGTTGGACTACTGGCAAAATCAATTCTTAAAAACAATCCCGGCGGAAAGATCGTTCATGATCCTCGTTTAATATGGAATACAGTTGAATTAGTAAATAACAATGGCGGTGTACCGGTTATTTCTAAAAGCGGGCATGCATTTATTAAACAAAAAATGCGGGAAGTAAATGCAGTATACGGCGGTGAAATGTCAGCTCATCACTACTTTAGAGACAACGCTTATTCCGATAGTGGAATGATCCCCTTCCTTCTTGTGATTCAACTTATGAGCGAAGAAAATAAAACTTTATCTCAATTAGTCAGAGAAATGATAGAGGCTTATCCCTGTTCGGGCGAAATAAATTCAACGGTTCTAAATCCATTGGAAAAAATTGCAGAGATCGAAAGCAAATTTCCAGGAGGAAAACGTGAATATCTTGACGGACTAAGTGTTGAATATTCTGATTGGCGTTTCAATGTACGAATGTCGAACACTGAACCAATTTTAAGATTGAATGTTGAGAGCCGAGGAAATATTGATTTGATGAAAATAAAAACTGAAGAACTTTTGAGTATTATTCGCTCTTAATTAGTCAACTAATAGTGTTTATGCCTTGAGGGTTTTGGTTGCAATCTTCAAGGCAGATTTATTTTTTACTGCCTTCCACTTTGAAAATTATTTTCATCTTTTCCCAAACTAATGAAATCAAAGCACTTGTTTCAGAAGTTTTATAAAATGAATAAGTCAGCCATTCCTGAAAATCAATAGTTTGAGGCTTAACTTTAAATCGAATCGCATCCTGTGATTCATTGTATTCGAATGCACCCCATTGATCAGAAACTTTATTAAAGATTACAGTCCATTCATTTTTATTTGGGATTACAAAGAAGCTGTAACTTCCCGCTGCAAGTTTTTTACCTTCAATTAGAACATCCGTGCTAAAAGTTATTTTTGTCGCTTCATCCGCACCAGCACGCCAGACTTTACCATAAGGCACCAATTCGCCCCAAATAGTTCTGCCTTTTACTCCGGGGCGGCTGTATGAAATAGAAATGTCTGTAAGTCCGACGGTTTGGCTTACACCCGCCTTGGGGCTAACTCTGATTTTTTTATCCTGAGCATAATTTCCGTCAGCAAAAAGTAAAGTTAGTAAAAGGGTCAATGCTGTAAACGATTCTGCCGAAAAATTTCTGATCATAGTACTCTCGAAATATTTTCTTATTACGACATCCCAACCTTCAGGAGAAGCCTTG